>NZ_JNXR01000014.1:0-250696 GCF_000725475.1 Streptomyces durhamensis | reverse complement strand
ACTCTATCAGATCTTTTCTCGATCCGATTTCCTCGGTGCTTTCCAGGTTCTCGCTCTCGCGTTTCCCTTTCCGGCGGTTCCGACTTTATCAGAAGTTCTGAGTCGGTTTTCCCACCCGCTCCGGGCACCTGTGTCCAGCGCGTGAAGTGCTGGGGTTCCCGGTTGGGCGGAGCCGTAAACGTACTGGAGCGGGGCGCCCCGATGCAAATCGAGGCGCCCCGCTCCGGGCTCGCGTCGGCCGGCTGCCGACGGGGCGTCAGACCTCCACGACCACCGGGAGGATCATCGGCCTGCGGCGATAGCTGTCCGAGACCCACTTGCCGAGGGTGCGGCGGACGAGTTGCTGCAGCTGGTGGGGCTCCACCACCCCGTCCTGGGCGGACCGCTCCAGCACTTCCGTGATCTTCGGGATGACGTCGGCGAAGACCGAGTCCTCGATGCCGGAACCGCGCGCCTGGATGTGCGGGCCGCCGGTGATCTTGCCGGTGGACGCGTCCACGACCACGAAGACCGAGATGATGCCCTCGTCGCCGAGGATCTTGCGGTCCTTCAGGGCCGGCTCGCCGACATCGCCGACGGAGAGACCGTCGACGTAGACATAACCGGCCTGGACCTTGCCGGAGATCTTGGCCTTGCCTTCGACCAGGTCGACCGCCACGCCGTCCTCGGCGATGACGATCCGGTCGTGCGCGACGCCCGTGAGCGCCCCCAGCTCGGCGTTGGCGCGCAGGTGCCGCCATTCGCCGTGCACCGGCATCAGGTTCTTCGGCCGGCAGATGTTGTAGAAGTACAGCAGCTCGCCCGCGGACGCGTGGCCGGAGACGTGCACCTTGGCGTTGCCCTTGTGGACCACGTTGGCGCCCCAGCGGGTCAGGCCGTTGATCACGCGGTAGACCGCGTTCTCGTTGCCGGGGATCAGCGAGGACGCCAGGATCACCGTGTCGCCGTCGACGATCCGGATCTGGTGGTCCCTGTTGGCCATGCGCGACAGCGCCGCCATCGGCTCGCCCTGGGAGCCCGTGCAGACCAGGACCACCTCGTGGTCCGGCAGGTCGTCCAGGGTCTTGACGTCGACGACCAGGCCCGGCGGGACCTTCAGGTAGCCGAGGTCGCGGGCGATGCCCATGTTGCGGACCATGGAGCGGCCGACGAAGGCGACCCGGCGGCCGTACTCGTGGGCGGCGTCCAGGATCTGCTGGATGCGGTGCACATGGCTGGCGAAGCTCGCCACGATGATCCGCTTGCGGGCGCCGGCGAAGACCTGCCGCAGGACGTTGGAGATGTCGCGCTCGTGCGGGGTGAAGCCCGGGACCTCGGCGTTCGTGGAGTCCGAGAGGAGGAGGTCGATGCCCTCCTCGCTCAGGCGCGCGAACGCGTGCAGGTCGGTGAGGCGGTTGTCCAGCGGGAGCTGGTCCATCTTGAAGTCGCCGGTGTGCACCACCATGCCGGCGGGGGTGCGGATGGCGACGGCCAGGGCGTCCGGGATGGAGTGGTTGACGGCGATGAACTCGCAGTCGAAGGGTCCGACGCGCTCGCGGTTCCCCTCCGCCACCTCAAGGGTGTACGGGCGGATGCGGTGCTCCTGGAGCTTGGCCTCGATGAGGGCGAGGGTCAGCTTGGAGCCGATCAGCGGGATGTCCGGCTTCTCGCGGAGCAGGAAGGGGACACCGCCGATGTGGTCCTCGTGGCCGTGCGTGAGGACGATGCCCTCGATGTCGTCGAGGCGGTCTCGGATGGACGAGAAGTCCGGCAGGATCAGGTCGATTCCGGGCTGCTCCTCCTCGGGGAAGAGCACTCCGCAGTCGACGATCAGCAGGCGGCCGCCGTACTCGAAGACCGTCATGTTCCGGCCGATCTCACCGAGACCGCCGAGTGGGGTGACCCGCAGGCCACCCTCAGGGAGCGGCGGGGGCGGGCCGAGTTCGGGATGCGGATGACTCAAAAGACTCTCCTCACCACGCGCGCCACGTACCGGTCGGGCACGTGGCGCGCGTGACGTTCGTGCATAAGCAGTTGTCGTTGTGGGATGCGGGCACCGGTGGCCCGCTTCTTCTGTTGTTCTTCAGTTGTGAAGCCCTTGTGGTGCCAAGTCTGTTGTCAGAGCTGTACCCCGCCGGCAGCAAGATCGATCTTGAGCTGGGCAATCTCCTCGGGCGAGCACTCGACCATGGGCGGGCGCAGCGGCCCGGCGGGCAGGCCCTGGAGGGCGAGCGCGGCCTTGGTGGTCATGACGCCCTGGGTGCGGAACATGCCGGTGTAGACCGGGAGCAGCTTCTGGTGGATCTCGGTGGCCTTGACGACGTCGCCTGAGACGTGGGCGTCGACCAGGGCGCGCAGGTCCGGGGTGACGACGTGGCCGACGACCGAGACGAAGCCGACCGCGCCCACGGAGAGCAGCGGGAGGTTCAGCATGTCGTCGCCGGAGTACCAGGCGAGGCCGGACTGGGCGATGGCCCAGCTGGCGCGGCCGAGGTCGCCCTTGGCGTCCTTGTTGGCGACGATCCGGGGGTGTTCGGCGAGCCGGACGAGGGTCTCGGTGCTGATCGGGACGCCGCTGCGGCCGGGGATGTCGTAGAGCATGACCGGCAGGCCGGTGGCGTCCGCGACGGCCGTGAAGTGCCGGTAGAGGCCCTCCTGCGGGGGCTTGTTGTAGTACGGCGTGACGACCAGCAGGCCGTGTGCGCCGGTGCGCTCGGCCTCGCGGGCCAGCTCGATGCTGTGGTGGGTGTCGTTGGTGCCGACTCCGGCGACGACGTGGGCGCGGTCGCCGACCGCCTCCAGTACGGCTCGTACCAGGTCCGATTTCTCCGCGTCACTGGTGGTGGGGGACTCGCCGGTGGTGCCGTTGATGATCAGGCCGTCGTTGCCTGCGTCCACCAGATGGGCGGCGAGTCGCTGCGCGCCGTCGAGGTCGAGTGCGCCGTCCGCCGTGAAGGGCGTGACCATGGCGGTGAGGACCCGCCCGAAGGGGGTCTGCGGAGTCGAGGTCGGAGCCATGGGTAACACGCTACTCGGTGCTCAATACGTGGTCTGCCCGTGGGGTGCCGGGAAAGTCCTGACAAATGCGGAGCCCGGCACTGCCTGCTCGGGGGTTCAAGCAGTGCCGGGTCCGTTTGATCAGGCTAGATGAACTTCTCTAAATGCCGCAATACGGACACTTCGTGAGGCTGATCCGGACATCCGTTCCTGGTGGGGGAACAGGGCTTCGCAGGCCTTGCTTACGGGGCCACGCGCCCGTTCGCGTTGAAGGCGGCGTACGTCAGCGGCATGAGCCTGGCCCACTCCGCCTCCATCTCCTCACCGACCATCTCGATCTCCCGCTGCGGGAAGGACGGCACCTTGGCCAGCTCGTGCTGGGTGCGCAGGCCGAGGAAGTGCATCAGGGAGCGGGCGTTGCAGGTGGCGTACATCGAGGAGTAGAGGCCGACGGGGAGGGTCGCGCGGGCGACCTCTCGGGCGACGCCCTCGGCGAGCAGCTTCTGGTAGGCCGTGTACGCCTGCTCGTACGACTCCCGCAGGGTGCTGCTGACCGCCTCGTGCTGGGCCGGGGTGCCCTCCACGAACACGTACTTGCCGGGGCGGCCCTGCTGGACCAGCTTGCGGTCGGCGCCGGGGACGTAGAAGACCGGCTGCAGCTCCCGGTAGCGCCCGGACTCCTCGTTGTACGACCAGCCCACGCGGTGCCGCATGAACTCGCGGAAGACGAAGATCGGGGCGCTGATGAAGAACGTCATCGAATTGTGCTCGAACGGACTGCCGTGCCGGTCGCGCATCAGGTAGTTGATCAGGCCCTTGGAGCGCTCGGGGTCCTTCTTCAGCTCGTCCAGGGACTGCTCGCCGGCGGTGGAGACCCGCGCGGCGAAGAGGACGTCGGCGTCCGACGCGCTGGACTTCACCAACTCGACGGTGACGTCACTGCGGAACGTGAGCGACTCGGGGGTGGTCACGGGGGTGGGGGTCCTTCCCATCACTTCTTAGGTTCGCGCCCACCTTACGGGGCACCCGCCCGGGCCGGAGCAGTACCTCACCTCAAAAATCCCACCACGGATTTTTTCCGACATGGGCACCTTTTGTGTCACTGGAGCGTCTGTACCCGTGAGGGCTGTTCGTTCGACCCCCGAGAGGAGACGTACCCGCCATGTTCCTCCCCCAGCCACCGCCGGGAGGTGCCCCCCGCGAGCCCGTACCCTTCGCCTTCCTGGCCGAGGCGGACCGGTTTCGCAGCAATGTCACTCCCCCGCCCCGTCAGCGGGCGTCCTTCGGCGAGATAGCCGGGCGCTGGCTGCTGGGACTCACGATCGTCGCCGGGCTTGCGGGGTCCCTCATCATCGGCATGCCGGCGATGTCCACGCCGTCCAGTACGCCGGCCCAGCAGTCCCAGGCCTCGCAGGGGCACTGACCCTTCCGGCCGTCCAAGGGTGGTGAGCGGGAACAGCGGCGGATAGCCTCACCGGGCACAGCTCACGCAAGAATTGTGAGGACCAGCCGTGCCCCTGTCCTTCCTGACGGCCGACCGGCCCTTCGAGGCCGCCGCCGAGAGCGCGCTGCCGTACGACGACCGGGAGCGCTGGCGGCGCCCCTACCGCCCGGGCCCCTGGCGTGTGGGCGTGGCGGCGCTGGTGCTGCTGCTCGCCTCGTTCGTGCTGTTCGCCGCGGTGGCCATCGCCCTGACCGACTCGGTGTCCGCCGCCGGGGCCGTCCTCCTCGGGGCGCTCCTGGTCATCGCGGTCGCGCTGAGGCTGCTGCGCATGGGCGTGTGGGTGAGCGGCCGCGGGGTGCGTCAGGTCGGCCCGCTGATGACGCGTACGACGCCCTGGGCCCAGGTGATCTCGGTGCGGACGGTGCAGCAGCCGGTGCGCTGGCTGGGGCTGCCGCGGACGGTGCAGGGTCAGGCACTGATGCTCGTCCGCCAGGACCGCTCGGCCGGGGACACGGCACCGCTGCTGACCACGCACACGCTGGATTTCCTGGGCCGGCCGGCCGCGTTCGACCGGGCCGCCGACACGGTGGAGGCGTGGGCGGCGGAGTGCGGGCGGCTGGCGCCGTAGAGGCGGGTCCGCTGCGCCGGGCGCTGCCCGGCGCCCCAGCCCACCCCCGTTCGACCAGCGCGGCACCTCCTGGCCCCTCAAGGCACCGGGGGAGGCACGGCGCGGGCTCGCTGGGTGGGCGCAGCCGGACGCTGTCAGGCGTGGACGGGACGGCCGTCGTGCAGGGCTATGGCTCTTTGCATCGCCTTGCGCGCCCGGGGGGTGTCGCGGGCGTCGTGGTAGGCGACGGCGAGGCGGAACCAGCAGCGCCAGTCCTCGGGGGACTCCTCGGTCTCGGCCTTGCGCCGGGCGAAGACCTCGTCGGCCGAGTCGCGGTCGATCCGGCCGCTGGGCAGGCGCTTGAGCTCGTCGACCGGCAGGGCTCCCTCGGCGTCCAGCTCGGCGGCGAGGGCGTTGGCCCTGCGGACGAACTGGGTGTTCTTCCACAGGAACCACAGGCCGATGACCGGCAGGATCAGCACCGCCACACCGAAGGTGACGGTGACGACCGTGCCGGACTGGATGAGCATCACGCCGCGGCTGCCGACCAGGACGAAGTAGAAGACCAGGACGGCGGCCGTGACGAGGTAGGTGATCTTCGCGCGCATGGGAGGTTCTGTCTCAGCTCAGGTCCAGGAAGTGTTCCAGGCCGAAGGTCAGGCCCGGAGTGGTCACCACGCGGCGGGCGCCGAGCAGGATGCCCGGCATGAAGCTGCTGTGGTGCAGGGAGTCGTGGCGGACGGTGAGCGTCTCGCCCTCGCCGCCGAGCAGCACCTCCTGGTGGGCCAGCAGGCCCCGCAGGCGGACGGCGTGGACCGGGATCCCGTCGACGTTCGCGCCCCTCGCGCCGTCCAGGGCGGTGGCCGTGGCGTCCGGCGCCGGGGCCGTACCGGCGGCCCGGCGGGCCTCGGCGATGAGCTGGGCGGTGCGCGTGGCCGTACCGCTCGGCGCGTCCACCTTGTTCGGGTGGTGCAGCTCGACCACCTCGACCGACTCGAAGTACGGCGCGGCGATCTGCGCGAACTTCATCGTCAGCACGGCCCCGATGGAGAAGTTCGGCGCGATGAGCACGCCGGTCTGCGGGGACTGGGCGAGCCAGCCCTTCAGCCGCGCGAGGCGCTCCTCGGTCCAGCCCGTCGTACCGACGACCGCGTGGATGCCGTGGCGTACGCAGAAGTCGAGGTTGTCCATGACGGAGTCCGGGGTGGTCAGCTCGACGGCGACCTGGGCGCCGGCCGCCGTCAGCGCCTCCAGCGTGTCGCCCCGGCCGAGGGCCGCGACCAGCTCCATGTCCTCGGCCGCCTCGACCGCCTTGACCGCCTCGGAGCCGATCCGGCCCTTGGCACCGAGGACCGCCACGCGCAGCTTGCTCATCTCTTGCTTCCTTAGGGGAGTGACGGGGAGGGATCAGGCGACGGCGTCGTGCAGCCGCGCGGCCTGCTTGTCCTTCAGCGGGCCGATGACCGACAGCGACGGCCGCTGCCCCAGGATGTCGCGGGCGACCGCGCGGACGTCGTCCGGGGTGACCGCCGCTATCCGGTTCAGCATGTCGTCGACGGACATCTGCTCGCCCCAGCACAGTTCGCTCTTGCCGATGCGGTTCATCAGGGCGCCGGTGTCCTCCAGGCCGAGGACGGTGGAGCCCTGGAGCTGGCCGATGGCGCGGGCGATCTCGTCGTCGGTGAGGCCGTCGGCCGCCACGTGGTCGAGTTCGTCGCGGCAGATCTTCAGCACGTCGTGCACCTGGCTCGGCCGGCAGCCGGCGTACACGCCGAACAGGCCGCAGTCGGCGAAGCCGGAGGTGTAGGAGTACACGCTGTAGGCGAGGCCGCGCTTCTCCCGGACCTCCTGGAAGAGCCGGGAGGACATGCCGCCGCCGAGGGCGGTGTTGAGCACGCCCATGGCCCAGCGGCGGTCGTCGGTGCGGGCGATGCCGGGCATGCCCAGGACCACGTGCGCCTGCTCGGTCTTGCGGCCGAGCAGCTCGACCTTGCCGGAGGTACGGATCGTCCGGCTGCCGTCGCGCGGGGCGATGGGCTGCGCGTCGGGGGTCCGCAGGGCGCCCGCCTTCTCGAAGGCCGCGCGGACCTGTCGTACGACCTTGGTGTGGTCGATGTTGCCGGCGCAGGCGACCACGAGGTGGGTGGGGTCGTAGTGCTTCCGGTAGAAGCGGCGGATGCGGTCGGCGGTGAGGGCGTTGACCGTGTCGACGGTGCCGAGGACGGGACGGCCGAGGGCGTTGTCGCCGAACATGGTGTGCGCGAACAGATCGTGCACGCAGTCGCCCGGGTCGTCCTCGGTCATGGCGATCTCTTCGAGGATCGCACCGCGCTCGACGTCGACATCCTGCTCCAGGATGAGCGAGCCGGTCAGCATGTCGCAGACGACGTCGATGGCGAGCGGCAGGTCGGTGTCGAGCACACGCGCGTAGTAGCACGTGTACTCCTTGGCCGTGAACGCGTTCATCTCGCCGCCGACGGCGTCGATCGCGGCGGAGATGTCCAGCGCGCTGCGCCGGCGCGTGCCCTTGAAGAGCAGGTGCTCCAGGTAGTGCGTGGCGCCGTTCAGGGCCGGGGTCTCGTCGCGGGAGCCGACGTGCGCCCAGATGCCGAAGGTCGCGGAGCGGACCGAGGGCAGGGTCTCGGTGACGATGCGCAGGCCGCCCGGGAGGGTGGTCTTGCGGACCGTGCCGATGCCGTTCTGGCCCTTGATCAAGGTTTGGGTACGGGCGACGGCCCGCGCCTCCGAAGAGGGGCGGGCCGTCACCTGGGAGCTACGGGACGTCACTGCTCGGCGTCGTCCTTCGCAGTCTCGTCGCCTTCCTCGCCCTCGATCACCGGAACGAGGGAGAGCTTGCCGCGGGAGTCGATCTCGGCGATCTCGACCTGGACCTTCTGGCCCACACCGAGGACGTCCTCGACGTTCTCCACGCGCTTGCCGCCGGCGAGCTTGCGGATCTGCGAGATGTGCAGCAGACCGTCCTTGCCGGGCAGCAGGGAGACGAACGCACCGAAGGTGGTGGTCTTGACGACCGTACCCAGGTAGCGCTCGCCGACCTCGGGCATCGTCGGGTTGGCGATGCCGTTGATCGTGGCGCGGGCGGCCTCCGCCGAGGGACCGTCGGCGGCACCGATGTAGATCGTGCCGTCGTCCTCGATGGTGATCTCGGCGCCCGTGTCCTCCTGGATCTGGTTGATCATCTTGCCCTTGGGGCCGATGACCTCGCCGATCTTGTCGACCGGGATCTTGACGGTGATGATCCGCGGGGCGTGCGGGGACATCTCGTCGGGGCGGTCGATGGCCTCCATCATCACGTCGAGGATGTGCAGGCGGGCGTCGCGGGCCTGCTTGAGGGCCGCGGCCAGGACGGAGGCCGGGATGCCGTCCAGCTTGGTGTCGAGCTGGAGAGCGGTCACGAACTCCTTGGTGCCGGCGACCTTGAAGTCCATGTCACCGAAGGCGTCCTCCGCACCGAGGATGTCGGTGAGGGTGACGTAGTGCGTCTCGCCCTCGATCTCCTGGGAGATCAGGCCCATGGCGATACCGGCGACCGGGGCCTTCAGCGGCACACCGGCGTTCAGCAGCGACATGGTGGAGGCGCAGACGGAGCCCATGGACGTCGAGCCGTTGGAGCTCAGCGCCTCGGAGACCTGACGGATCGCGTAGGGGAACTCCTCGCGCGTCGGCAGCACCGGCACCAGGGCGCGCTCGGCGAGGGCGCCGTGGCCGATCTCGCGGCGCTTCGGGGAGCCGACGCGGCCGGTCTCGCCGGTGGAGTACGGCGGGAAGTTGTAGTTGTGCATGTAGCGCTTGCGGGTCACCGGGGAGAGGGTGTCCAGCTGCTGCTCCATGCGGAGCATGTTGAGGGTGGTGACGCCCAGGATCTGGGTCTCGCCACGCTCGAACACCGCGGAGCCGTGCACCCGCGGGATGGCCTCGACCTCGGCAGCGAGCGTACGGATGTCCGTGACGCCACGGCCGTCGATGCGCTTCTTCTCCTTGATGACGCGCTCACGGACCAGGGTCTTGGTCAGCGAGCGGTACGCGGCGGAGATCTCCTTCTCGCGGCCCTCGAACTCCGGGAGGAGCTTCTCGGCGGCCAGACCCTTGACGCGGTCCAGCTCGGCCTCGCGCTCCTGCTTGCCCGCGATCGTCAGCGCGGAGGCCAGCTCCGGCTTGACGGCGGCGGTCAGGGCCTCGAGGACGTCGTCCTGGTAGTCCAGGAAGATCGGGAACTCGCCGGTCGGCTTCGCGGCCTTGGCGGCGAGGTCGGCCTGGGCGCGGCACAGGACCTTGATGAAGGGCTTCGCGGCCTCCAGACCGGCGGCGACGACCTCCTCGGTCGGCGCCTCGGAGCCGCCCTCGACCAGCTTGATGGTCTTCTCGGTGGCCTCGGCCTCGACCATCATGATCGCGACGTCGCCGTCCTCCAGGACGCGGCCCGCGACGACCATGTCGAAGACGGCGTCCTCGAGCTCGGTGTGCGTCGGGAAGGCGACCCACTGGCCGTGGATCAGCGCGACGCGGACGCCGCCGATCGGGCCGGAGAAGGGCAGGCCGGCCAGCTGCGTGGACGCGGACGCGGCGTTGATCGCGACGACGTCGTACAGGTGGTCGGGGTTGAGGGCCATGATCGTGGCGACGACCTGGATCTCGTTGCGCAGGCCCTTCTTGAAGGACGGGCGCAGCGGGCGGTCGATCAGGCGGCAGGTGAGGATCGCGTCCTCGGAGGGCCGGCCCTCACGGCGGAAGAAGCTGCCGGGGATCTTGCCGGCGGCGTACATCCGCTCCTCGACGTCCACCGTGAGGGGGAAGAAGTCGAGCTGGTCCTTGGGGTTCTTGGAGGCGGTGGTGGCCGACAGCACCATGGTGTCGTCGTCCAGGTACGCCACGGCGGAACCGGCGGCCTGCTTGGCCAGGCGGCCGGTCTCGAAGCGGATGGTTCGGGTGCCGAAGGGGCCGTTGTCGATGACGGCCTCGGCGTAGTGGGTCTCGTTCTCCACTAGCGTTTTCTCCGTTACATATCGTCTTTCGTCCCTTGGCTGCCCGTGTGGCAGGGGGACGGTGGCGGAGAAGCGCTCCGTCTGGTGCGGGCCGGTCTTCGATCGAAGCACCCGGGGATCGCATCCCCCGGGGGCCACTACCGAGGACCGGCGGCGGCGAGGTGCGCTTCTCCTCGTTCTGTGTCGTACGTCGTTGTTCTGTGCCGTACGTCGTTCTGTGTCGTGCGTATTGCGTTGTGCTACCACACTACAAAGCGTGAGTGACACTCCGCACGTTTCCGTGCGTATGACGAAGGGAGCGGTCCCCGGGTGCTACCGGGAACCGCTCCCTTCACGGCGACTTACTTGGCGCCCGCCGCACCACGGCGGATGCCGAGGCGGTCGACCAGCGTACGGAAGCGCTGGATGTCCTTCTTCGCCAGGTACTGCAGCAGGCGGCGGCGCTGACCGACGAGGATCAGCAGGCCACGGCGGGAGTGGTGGTCGTGCTTGTGGGTCTTGAGGTGCTCCGTCAGGTCGGAGATCCGACGGGAGAGCATCGCGACCTGGACCTCGGGGGAGCCGGTGTCGCCCTCCTTGGTACCGAACTCGGCGATGATCTGCTTCTTCGTAGCGGCGTCGAGCGACACGCGCACTCCTCATAGTCTGTTGAGTGCCACCGAGTGCCCCCGGTCTACGTCTCGGGGGGCTTCCGTTACTCGGGAGGCGGGGATCCGCTGGGCGCGGCCACCAGAGCCGACGGCTCCGGGGGTGCGTACACAAACGGCCGTCACACAGGGTACCAGCAGGTGGCCGATGTCTTTCCCCCGGTTCTGAAACCACCCGGCCGGGGACCGGTCCGCCACTAGGGTGAGCGCCGGGACCGTACACACGCCGGAAAGGGATCGCGGCACGATGACGGAGACGGAAGCGGAGCTCAGGGCACGCAAGGAGCGGGAGCGGGACGAACTGTACGCGCTCGACATCTCGGGCGTGGAGTGGCAGGGCGCGCCCGGCACGGAGGAGCACGAGGAGCGGGTCGAGATCGCGTACCTGCCGGGCGGGGCCGTGGCGATGCGTTCCTCCCTCGACCACGGCACCGTGCTGCGCTACACCGAGGCGGAGTGGCGCGCGTTCGTGCTGGGGGCGCGGGACGGGGAGTTCGATCTGGAGCCCTCGGAGCGCAATGGGGGGCTCACGGCGCAGTGAGCGGCGCGTGACAGCGCGTATGTCGGCGCGCAGGACGGCGCGCAGGACGGTTTTCGGCGGCGGGCCCGGGCTCCTGGAGGAGTCCGGGCCCGCCGCCGCCGGCGGTCGTGCGGTGTGGTCAGAAGACCGGGAACGCGATCAGTGAGCCGTTGGCCGTGGCGAAGGCCCGGTTGCCGCCGACCGCCAGTTTGACCGCGACCTTGAGCCCCAGGAACGAGGCGAAGTCGTAGTTCCAGACCTCCGAGCCGTCCTTGAGACTGAAGGCGCGCACCGTGGTGCCGTTGTAGTCGTCGTCGAGCGCCCACGCGCCGCTGCCCTGCACCAGGACCGGCCCCTGGCCGGCCTCGTAGGCCGTCCACCGTTCGTCGTCGCCCTTGCGGAGGCCGTACCGGGTGCTCATGCCACCGATGGTCACGTACACGGAGTCACCGAAGACCCGGGCGGCACCGTATTCCGGGGGGTTCGCGTAGCTGTCCGTCTGCTGCCAGAGTTCCTTGCCGTCCGAGATCCTGCGCGCGGTGAGCGTCTTGCCGTTGAGGTAGACCACTCCGCCGCGCGCCACCGGAACGAGCTGCTTCTTCCTCGCCTGGTTGGACAGCACCCACAGGGTGCGGCCGGTCTTCGTGTCGACCGCCAGGGCGTGTCCGCCGGTGGTCGACACGACCAGTGTTCCGCTGTCGGCGGCGCCCTCGGGGTAGACGCTGGTCCTGAACTGCCGCGCCATCGGCACGGTCCAGCGGATCCGCGCGTCGGAGCGGCCCACCGCGCGCAGCCGGTGGTCCTTCGTCAGCACGTACACCGCGTCCTCGTCGGCGGCCAGCAGCGCCTTGGCGTCGGCCTTCGCCGTCCACTTGGGCTCACCGGTGGACGGGACGTAGGTGCGCAGCGTGCCTTCCGTGTCGACGGCCACGAGCAGGCGGTCGGAGAGCGAGAGACAGCCGCCCGTCATCGGTGTGTCCCGGGCCTGCCAGCGGCGTCTGCCGTCGACGACGTTGAAGGCCGCGATGCCGCCGGAGGGGGTGGCGGCGATGATGACGTCCCGGATCGGCAGCGGGGCCGGCGCATCGGCCGCCACCGCCCCTTTGCGCGTCCAGAGCGGCTTCACCTGGTCACCGACGATGTAGTCGCCGTCGTCGGCGGACAGGACGCGTGCGGCCGGGGTCTTCACCGCGGGCGGGATGGTGAACAGGTCCTCGCGGCTCCGGCCGCCGTCGCGCAGCAGCCACCAGCCGGTGCCGCCGCCCGCCACGAGCAGCGCGCCGCCGGCCGCGATCCCGGTGACCAGTCCCCGCCGGCTCGGCCCCGCCCCGGTCTGTGTCGTCATCAGCGGTGCGGTCAGTTCGCGTACCTCACGCTCCCGCTCCCTGATCGCGTCCGCCACCGGCCCGCGCGTCCACGCAGTGCCGGACTTCTTCGGCGGCGCGAAGGCGCCGGCGACCTGCTCGGGCGTGGGCCGCCCGGCCGCCTCCTTGGCGAGACACGGGGCGATCAGGGCGTGCTGCTCGGGTGTGAGGCCGTGCCAGAGCGGTTCGCCATGGACGACCTCGTACTGGACGGCGGCCACGTGCGCGCCTTCGAACGCCCGGTGTCCCGTGGCCGCGTACACGAGTACGGCACCGAGGGAGAAGACGTCGGCAGCCGGGGTGACGCGCCGGCCGAGCACCTGCTCGGGGGCGCCGTATCCCGGAGTGACCGGGATCTGCCCGGTGGTGGTGAGCGTCAGACCGTGCTCGGGCCGTGCGATACCGAAGTCGATGACCCTCGGGCCGTCCGCGGTGAGCACGATGTTCGGCGGCTTGAGGTCGCGGTGGACGAAGCCGGCGGCATGGATGTCACGCAGGGTGCGGGCGACCGACGCGGCCAGCGCGCGCAGTCCCGTGTCGTCCAGTGGCCCGAGCCGGTCCACGATCTGGTCCAGTGTCGGTCCGGCGAGGAACTCGGTGGCGATCCACGGCCGTCCGCCCTCGGTCTGCGCGCCGAGGACCGCCGCCACCCCGGGGCTGCGCACGGCCTGGGCCGCCAGCGCCTCGCGTACGAACCGCTGGGCGAGGCCGGTGTCATGGGCGAGCTCCGGCCGGAGCACCTTCACGGCGGCGACGGTGCCCCTGTGGTCCTGCCCCACGTACACCTTGCCCATCCCGCCGTCGCCCAGCACACCGAGCAGCCGGTACGGGCCGAGCCGGATCGGATCACCGGTCGCCAGGGGTCTCATCGCTTGTCGCTCTCTCTCGTCTGCACCGGTCGGCTCGTCCGCGCCGGTCGGCTCATCGCAGCGGGAAGGCCGCGAGGAAGTGGCCGCCCAGCGCGATGATCTCCCCGGCCTTCTCGTGGATCATGAAGCGGTCGCCGGTGGTCCGGTAGGAGTGGTCGGGGGCGTGGGAGGACAGGTCGATGGCCCACAACCGCCCCCCTCGCTTGGTGTACGCGTAGTCGGGGCCGACGACCGGCGCGGTCTTCAGGTCCGCTTTCGCGCCCTGTCCGCCCTTCTCCTGCCACTTGACGCGCCCGGTCGCCGGGTCGAACGCGACGAGCCCGAGTCCCTTCTCGACGGCGTACAAGGAGCCTTTCCCGAGCGCCGGAAGGCCGTAGGTACGGCCCGGCCGTGCGGACGTGGAGTCCCAGGCGACGCCGCCGTCGCCGAGCCGCAGGGCCCGGAGCGGGCCGGCTCCCACGTACAGGTGCTGCGCGTCGGTGACCAGAGGCTGCCGTACCTGGTCCGGAGCGACCCCGTCGAGCTTGCGGTCCCAGCGGACCGTGCCCGTACGGGTGTCGCGTACGACGGCGTGCACGCTGCCGTCGTCGGCTTCCTGGAGCGCCACGAGACGGTTCCCGACGACCGAGGCGGCCAGGAAGTACAACTGCGAGGTGTCCTGGCGCCTCTTGGGCAGCGGTGCCGTCCACAGCCGCTTTCCCGTGCCGATGTCCACCGCGAGCACGTACCAGGACTGGGAGGACAGGAAGCCCTGGGAGAACTCGCCGCGGCCGGCGACCAGGTAGAGCACGCCGTCCGCGATGCACAGGGCCTGGTTCTCCGGGAGGGCGTTGAGGTCGGAGAACTGTACGAAGGGCTTCTCCGCCGTGCCGCTGAGGATGTCGAACGAGGCCAGGGCGAGCGGGTTCGCGTGGGAGGCGTCGTCCTCGACGCTGGATCCGATGTAGCCGTCGTCCACCTCGGTGACCAGGATGACGCGGTCGCTCTCGGAGGCGACCTGCCAGGTGTACACCGTGTCGTCCGACTTCCAGGAGGTCTTGCCGGTCTGCGCGCTGACACCGTTCAGGCTGTCCCCGGCGACCAGCACCACCAGGTTGGCCACGGAGTGCAACTGGGCGGGCAGGTATTCCAGGCCGTCCACGGAGAGGTACGTCTCCGGGTCGGCGACCTGGATCTGCCAGCGGGAGTCCAGTTGTCTCTTCGGCAGCAGGCTGTTGCTGGGTGCGGGGGCGGGCTGGGTGTGCGGGCCGCCGCCCCACCGGCTCCAGGCCCAGGCCCCGGCCGTCCCGGTGGCGGCGACGGCCAGCGTGGTGCCCGCGCCGGTGAGCAGCAGCCGCCGGCGGGACCACCGCGCGGGAGCCGGCGGCGTCCCCGGGTCCGGATCCTCGGCGGGAGCGGGCAGGCGCTGTGGCGTGACCTGCCAGACCTCGGTCGCGCGCCGGGCGATGTCGGCCAGCAGCAGGTCCGGCAGGTGGTCGGCGAACTCGCCGCCGCCGTCGTGCAGTCGGGAGGCGAGCCATCCGGTCGTGGGGCGCCGGAAGGGATTCTTGTCCAGGCACTGCGCGAGCACCGGCAGCAGGCTTTCGGGCACACCGTTCAGGTCGGGTTCGGTGTACTGCACCCGGTACAGCAGGTCCGCCGCCTGACCGTGCCCGAAGGGCGGACGCCCGGTGGCGGCGAAGACGAGCAGCCCGGCGAGCGCGAAGACGTCACCGGCGGCCGTGTGCTCCTGCCCGCTCGCCTGCTCGGGTGACATGAAGGCGGGGGTGCCGACCGCGACCCCGACTCGCGTGAGGTGGTCGTCCCCGGCCGCGCGGGCGATGCCGAAGTCGATGACCTTGGGCCCGTACGCGGTGATGAGGATGTTGGAGGGCTTGAGGTCGCGGTGGACGACGTCGGACGCGTGCAACTGCCCGAGCGCCCCGCACAGCGCCGCCCCGAGCGCCCGTACGGACGTCTCGGGCAGCGGACCGCAGAGCTGCACGGCCTCGTCGAGGGGCGGTCCGAGCACGTACTCGGTGGCGAACCACGGTGTCTCGGCCCGCGGATCCGCGTCCACCACGCCGGCGCCGAACCGTTCCCCCACGACCCGGGCCGCGTCGGTCTCCAGCCGGAACCGGGTGCGGAACGCGGGGTCGGAGGCGATGCGGGCGTGCATCGTCTTCAGTGCGACGGTACGGCCGCCTGCCGTACGGGCGAGGTAGACGGTGCCCATGCCGCCGCTGCCGAGGCGGGCGATCGGGCGGTACGGGCCGAACGCGTGGGGGTCGTCGTGTATGAGAGGGGAGGGCATGGCCGTCGTTCAGTTCGGGTGCGGGCGGGAGACGGGGCTGGTGCCGGGGCCGGCGGAGGGTGCGGGCGGTGCCTCGACGGGGATCTCCGCGGTGAGGACGGCCGCCGACTGATGGGCGAGGGCGGCGATCACGCGGCCGGGGAGCCAGCCGGGGGTGAGCAGAGTGGCGGCGCGGTTGTCGGTGCCTGGGCCGGCGTCGGTGCCGGCACCGGCGGACAACGCGTCGATCAGCTCGGCCAGTTGCGGGCGGGTACTCGGGTCACGGGAGAGGCACCGGGCGACGACCGTGCGGAACGCGGCCGGCAGTTCGTCCCGTTCGGGCGTCGTGTGGCCGGTGGCCGCGTAGGCGAGCGTCGCCCCGAGGGCGTAGACGTCCCCGAGGGGGCGCGGACGCCCGCCGGAGGCCTGTTCCGGCGGCAGACTGCCCGCTTCCAGTCCCGGGAGTCCCGAGCGCGGGGTACCGTCCGGCGCCGCCGCGCGCACGGCGCCGAAGCAGGAGAGACGGGGTCCGTCGGCGGCGAGGAGTACGGCAGCCGGTGACACGCCGGCGAAGGCCAGCCCCTGGCCGTGCAGGACGGCGAGCGTCTCGGCGAGGGCCACGCCCAGCGCGCGTACCGTCCGCTCGGGCAGCGGGCCGCCGTGTACGGCGAGGGCGGTCGGCAACGGCAGGACGGGCTGGTAGGGCCAGGAGTACCAGGCGGGCTCCCCCGGACCGGCGAGGGCCGTGGCCGGGGCGGCGCAGGGCCCGAGCAGATAACGGGAGCCGTCCGCCTCGGCCAGGAAGCGCCCGGCGTCGGCTCCCGGCCGCGGGAGCGACAGCAGGACGGTGTGCCGGCCGTCGGCGCTGCGGGCGATGTGGCGCCGCTCGGGGACGGGCAGTCTGGTACGCGGATCGTCCAGCGCGGTGATGAGCGTGTACGGGCCCACGCGCCGCCGTGCCTTCGCGGCCGTGCCCGGTTCTTCCCCGGCGGCCACACCCGTGCCGCCCCCTGTGACCTGCATTCCCTATCCTGTTTCTCCCGCTTTGCCGCCGGCGGTCCACGTCGTGGGCCTCACCCTCCCACATGCCGGCGACCTTCCGGACCTCGACCGATCAGGGGTTACGGCGCGACCGCAGCACGCCGAAACCGGCGCCTGCGACGACCAGTACGGCCGCGACGGCACCGATGACCACCCAGGTCGCCGTGTCGCCCCCGGAGCCGGAGTCCTTCGCGGCGGCCGGGCCGGGGCCGCTGGAGGAACCGGCGTCCTGTGCGGGCCGGCCGGGGGAAGGCGCGACCGACAGGCTCGGGGTGGCCATGACGTCCTCGTCGGCGTCCGTTCCGTTCTCGGCGTACAGGGGATCCCGGTCGGCCGGCCCCGGATCGATGTTCTGGTCCATCAGCACGCGGCGCGGGCGGATGAGGCCGTAGCCGAGGTACGTGCTGGGCCTGTCCTTGGGCCAGGACCGGCCCGCGGTGTCGAGGAGTGTCCGAAGGACCTGGTTGGCCGTCCAGTCGGGGTGCACCGACCAGACCAGGGCCGCGGAGGCGGAGGCGAGGGCGGTGGCGGGGCTGGTGCCGTCGGTGTCGCAGTACCGGGTGAACGTGCCGTCGCACCAGAGGGGGATGTGGACGCCGGGGGCCGCGAAGTCCACGTAGTCGCTCTTCGTGGAGAACTTGCCCACCGTTCCGGTGCTGTCGGTGGCGGAGACGCCGACGACGTACGGGTAGACGGCCGGATACGAGGCCTTTCCCTTTTCTCCGCCGTTACCGATCGCCGCGAACATCAGCTTCCCCTTGGAGGCGGCGTACTTGACGGCGTCTTCCTCCTCGGAGGACGAATACGGACTGGTGAGAGACATGTTGATGACCTTCGCGTCACTGTCGGCGGCGGCCCGGATCGCGTCGGCGAGGCTCGCCAGCTTGTCCTCGTCCTTGCGGTCCGTCGTGTACGGGATGTGAAGGGGAAGGATCTTCGCTCCCGGTGCCAGCCCCTTGACACCACCGCCCGCTCCCGTACCGGCGATGAGCTCGGCCATGCCCGTGCCATGACCGTCACCGTCCTCGGTCGCCTTGTACGCGACGGACTTCGGCACCTGGCCGGTCAGCACCTGCCCCTTGAGGGACGGGGTCTTCGGATTCACGCCCGAGTCGACAACGGCGACCTCCACCCCCTTGCCGGTGCTGTGTTTCCACATCTCGTCGGCACGCATGGCGTTCAGGTACCACTGCTTCGACCGGATGCCCTCTGCCGGCGCTCCGGGAGCCGGCCCGGCCGAGACGATGACCAAGGTGCCCAGCGCCGAACACATCGCTGCCAGACGCCTCATACCGCGCCCCCTCAGGAGGGCAACACCTCTGCCGCGTCGGCCGGTCCCTGGCTCCATGCCTGTGTACGTCCTCGCTCGTGTTCAGTTGGGCCGGGGCTACCGGCTGTTCGGCGCCGACGACCCTATCGCGCGGTATCCGGGAGGCGGACGGCCACTCCAGGCGGAGCGGCCGTCCCCGGCGTTCCACCGGTGATGACGACCCAACCGGCCGATGCGGGGGCAGGGTTGCCGGGCACACCGCGACGGATGCAATGAACTGCCCGCAGTGTCCCTTTTGTTCGCCCTGTCCGCGCCCCCAGGGGCGGGCGGGCCTGCCGAGGTACGGCTCGCGGTGATTAGGCTGGGAGCGGGCGCGATGACACGACCCGTGGACCGGGCGTCGGTGTCCCGGGGGCACGATCGCCGGATCGGACTGCCCCAACGACTACGGACGACTCGGAACGACACGACATGGTCGCCCCGGCACGGCATGAGGGTGCTCGACCACATCAGGAGGAACTGTGAGCAGCGATCGGGACGGGATGCGCGGGGGCTGGGCCACGCCCGGCGATGACCAGCCCGACGCGGAGGCCGTCGAGACCACCGGTGAGTTCACCATCGACTACGCTCCCCCCGCCTGGTACACGCAGAACGCGTCCGGCGCGCCCGGAGCCGCCGGTACGGCGGCAGGACCGGGCGGTGCGGGCGGTTTCACCGGGGCCGGCAGCTCCGCCGACGCGGGCGCGCCCGCCGCCTCCGCGGTGCCGTCGTTCCCCTCGAACACACCGGCCCCCGGGCCGACCCCGCCACCGCCCACCGCACAGCCCTCCGGCCCCCCGCCGCAGGGGACGCCGTACCCGCCCGCGCAGGGCGCCGCCCATCCCCAGGGCGCCCCCTACCCGCCTCCGCAGGGTGCTCCCTACCCGCCACCCCAGGGTGCTCCCTATCCGCCTGCGCAAGGCGCTGCTTACCCGCCTCCGCAGGCGACTCCGTACGCGCCGCCTCCGCCACCGCACGCCACGCCCTACGCCGCGCCCGTGCCGCCCGTCGGTCATCCCACCCCGGTGCCGCAGTTGCCGGACGGCTTCGAGCTGCAGCAGCCGCAGCCTTTCCCACCGGCTCCGCCGGCCCAGCCGGAGGCCGGGGCGGTCGAGCCGCAGACGAGCAACGGGGACCTGGAGAGCGGGGCCACCATGCGGTTCTCCGCCGTGGCCCTGAAGCGCGAGATGGCCGAGATCGCCGAGCGCGCGGCGGCTGCCGCGCAGCAGGCCGGGTCCGGTGACGAGGGCTCCGCCGAGGGTTCGGGGACGGCCGAGGCCGGCGGGGAGGCCACGTCGGCCGTCGCCGAGGAGGCTGCGGCCGCACCGCGGGACGCCGAGGAGTCCGGCGACGGTGGCGTCCCGGAGGACGACCCCGGGCCGGCTGCCGCAACCTCCGAGGCCCCCGGGGACGCCGGGGACGCCGGGGACGCCGGGGACGCCGGGGACGCCGGGGACGCCGGGGACGCCGGGGGGAATGAGGAGCAGGGGGACGGCGAGCCCGAGGGCAGCGCCGGGGACGCGGACGGTGTCCGGGCGGGATCCCCCGTCGACGCCTCGTCCGACGGCCTTGAAGCCGATGGAGCCGAGTCCACCGCCGCCCGGTCCGACGCCATGGCCCAGGACGCCATGGCCCAGGACGCCGCGGTCCAGGACGCTGTGGCGGCGGACGCCTCGACCCAAGACTCCGTGACGGCGGACGCCAGCGCCCAGGACGCCGCAGCCCAGGGCACTGTGGCAGCGGACGCCTCGACCCAAGACTCCGTGACGGCGGACGCCAGCGCCCAGGACGCCGCAGCCCAGGGCACTGTAGCGGCGGGCGCCTCGGCCCAGGACGCTGTGGCAGCGGACGCCTCGGCTCAAGACGCCGTGGCGGCGGACGCCGCAGCCCGGGACGCCGTGGCAGCGGACGTCGCGGCCCAAGACGCCCCGACTCAGAGCGCCGCCGCAGCCCGGGGCGCCTTGGCTCCGGATGCCTCGGTCCAGGACGCCGTGACGCCGAACACCTCGGCCCAGGACGCCGCAGCCCCGGACACCCTGACGCCGAACGCCGCAGCCCCGGAGGCCTCGGTCCAGGACGCCAAGGTCCAGGACGTGGTGACGGCGGACGCCACCGCCCAGGACGCCGGTCCGCAGCCGGGCGCGCCCGCGCACGGCGCCGAACCCCACACCGCGCCGCAGCCGGGCACGCCGGAGAACGGTGCCCAGCCCCAGGGCAGCCAGGCCCACAGCGCCCCGCAGCCCGGCGCGCCCCAGGCCGTCGCCCCGTCCGCTCCGCAGGACGCCCAGCCCGCCTGGACGCCTCCGCCCGCGCCGCAGGCCGGTGTGCCGCCGCTGCCGCCCTCCTACCAGCCCGCGGCGCCCGCTCCGGCGGCTCAGTGGCCGGTGCAGCAGCCCGGTCCGATGCCGGGTCAGCCGCAGCCGGCGGTCGCGCAGGGGCCCGGTGGCGTGCCCGGGCAGCAGCCGCCGTTCCAGCCGCAGGCCCCGCAGCCCGCACCCGCCGCCTGGGACCAGGCCGCCCAGCCGGGTCAGCCCGGCGCACCCACGGCAACGCCGCAGCCGGGTCAGCCGACGGGGGGACCGGCCCCGCAGCCGACCCCCGCCGGGCCCCCCGCGCCGGCCGGCTACGGCTTCCCCCAGCCGGGCACCCCCAACGCCCAGCCCCAGCCCGGCGGGGAGCCGCCGGCACCCCAGGCGAACCCCAACGCCCCCACCCCGCACGCCGGCTACGGCTTCCCCCAGCCCGGCACCCCCAACGCCCAGCCACAGCCCGGCGGCTACGATTTCCCCCAGTCGGACCCGAACGCGCAGGCACAGCCCGGCGGTTACGGATTCCCGCAGGGGCCGGTCGATCCGCGGTCCGGTACCGGCTGGCCGCAGCCCCTCCAGCACGACCACCGCCAGCCGACCAACCCCGGTGCGGCACCGCTCGGTTACACAGCCGCCGTGGAACTGTCCTCGGACCGACTGCTCAACAACAGGAAGCAGAAGCCGAAGAGCGGGCGCCCGGCGGCGGGCGGCCGGTTCAAGATCGGTGGCAAGAAGGAGGAGGCCGAGCGGCAGCGCAAGCTGGAGCTGATCCGCACGCCGGTGCTCTCCTGCTACCGGATAGCGGTCATCAGCCTCAAGGGCGGCGTCGGAAAGACGACCACGACCACCGCGCTCGGCTCCACCCTCGCCACCGAGCGGCAGGACAAGATCCTGGCGATCGACGCGAACCCGGACGCCGGCACGCTCGGCCGCCGGGTGCGCCGGGAGACGGGGGCGACCATCCGTGACCTCGTCCAGGCGATCCCCTACCTGAACTCGTACATGGACATCCGCCGGTTCACCTCGCAGGCGGCCTCCGGTCTGGAGATCATCGCCAACGACGTGGACCCGGCCGTCTCGACGACGTTCAACGACGAGGACTACCGGCGCGCGATCGACGTGCTCGGCCGTCAGTACCCGGTCATCCTGACCGACTCCGGCACGGGCCTGCTGTACAGCGCCATGCGCGGGGTGCTCGACCTCGCCGACCAGCTCATCATCATCTCCACGCCGTCCGTGGACGGTGCCAGCAGCGCCAGCACGACGCTGGACT
This sequence comes from Streptomyces durhamensis, assembly GCF_000725475.1. Taxonomy (NCBI): domain Bacteria; kingdom Bacillati; phylum Actinomycetota; class Actinomycetes; order Kitasatosporales; family Streptomycetaceae; genus Streptomyces; species Streptomyces durhamensis. The sequence goes on along the minus strand of NZ_JNXR01000014.1, from coordinate 229,062 downwards.
GGCTGTCCGCGCACGGGTACGCCGACCTGGTCTCCCGGTCCCTCACGGTGATCTCCGGTGTCCGTGAGACCGGCAAGATGATCAAGGTCGAGGACATCGTCACGCACTTCGAGACGCGCACCCGCGGGGTCGTGGTCGTGCCCTTCGACGAGCACCTGGCCGCCGGTGCCGAGGTCGACCTCGACATGATGCGGCCGCGGACCCGCGAGGCGTACTTCAACCTCGCCGCGCTGGTCGCCGAGGACTTCGTGCGGCACCAGCAGTCGCAGGGGCTGTGGACCAGCGACGGCAACCCGCCGCCGGTGGCCGCGCCGCCCATGCCGGGACAGCCGATGCCGGAACAGTCCGCGCCGGGCCAGCCGATGCCGGGGCAGCCCATGCCTGGCCAGCCGATGCCGGGGCAGCCGTACCCGCAGGCTCCCGGTCAGGAGCTGTACACCGGGCCGCCGCAGGCCTACCCGCCGCAGCAGGCACAGCCGCCGCAGGCGCAGCAGCCCTACCCGCAGGCCCCGGGGCAGCCGTACCCGCCGCAGGAGCCCGGGCAGCCGTACCCGCCGCAGCAGGGCTACCCGCAGCCTCCGCAGGGACAGCAGCCGCCCCAGCAGTAGCAACGGCAGGACAAAGGGCGGCCGGTGCGTTCTCCGCACCGGCCGCCCTTTCGTCGCGCGAAAAGCCCTGGGAAAGCCGGCTCTACGCCTCGGCGGCGATGATCTCCCGGCACCTCTTCACGTCCGCGGCCATCTGCTCCAGCAGGGCCTCCAGCGACTCGAACTTCGCCTGGCCGCGCACATAGGAGAGGAAGTCGACGGCGACGTGCAGGCCGTACAGGTCGAGGCCGACACGGTCGATGGCGTACGCCTCCACCGTGCGCTCCGTACCGTCGAACTGCGGGTTGGTGCCCACGGAGACCGCGGCCGGCATGGCCTCGCCCTGGACGTGGAGATAGCCGGCGTAGACGCCGTCGGCGGGGATCGCGGTGTGCGGGAGCGTCTCCACGTTGGCCGTCGGGAAGCCCAGTTCGCGGCCGCGCTGGGCGCCGCGCACGACCACGCCCTCCACGCGGTGCGGGCGGCCCAGGATCTCGCGGGCGCCCTCGACGTCGCCCTCGGCGACCAGGCGGCGCGTCATCGTCGAGGAGAACGGCTCGCCCCCGCCCGCCGCGCCGGTGACGTACAGGTCGACGACCTCGACCTCGAAGTCGTAGACCTTGCCCTGCTCGACGAGGAACTCGACGTTGCCGGCGGCCTTGTGGCCGAAGCGGAAGTTCGGGCCTTCCACGACCGCCTTCGCGTGCAGCTTGTCCACCAGGACCTTCACGACGAACTCGGCGGGCGAGAGCTTCGAGAACTCGGTGGTGAAGGGCAGGATGAGGACCGCGTCCACGCCCAGGTCCGCCATCAGCTCGGCACGGCGGTGGTGCGCGGCGAGCAGCGGCGGGTGGCTGCCGGGGCGGACGACCTCGCTGGGGTGCGGGTCGAAGGTGACCACGACGGCCGGGACGCCCAGCTCGCGGGCGCGGTCGACGGCGTGCTGGATGATCAGCTGGTGGCCGCGGTGGACGCCGTCGTAGGAACCGATGGTGACGACGCTGCGCCCCCAGTCCTGGGGGATGTCCTCCAAGCCACGCCAGCGCTGCACTGTGACCGCTCCTCGAACCCGTGTCCGTGTCTACCTTGACCTCTGTGCAGATCTAAGGGTGCCATGCCGGGTGCCCCGGGCCCGCATCGGTGTCGGGGCTGTGACCGGGCGCACGTCAGCCGTTGCCCGCCGGGGCCGCTCACGCCGGTACGCGTATGCCCGCCAGGTTCTCCAGCATGCGGCGGGTGCTGGGGCCCACGACGGCGGCCCAGTCCCCGGGGGCGGCGGCCAGCCAGCGGGCCATCCGGGCGGCGAAGCCGGGCACCTGCCGGCCCAGGTCGACCAGGGCGCGGTCGAAGTGGGTGGCGCCCTCGGGGGTGCGGACGAGGAGCAGGCCGGTGCGGTGGACGAGCCCGCGGGCCTCCTCCTCCGCCCGGCCGTCGCCGTGCTCCGCCGCCGTGTGCAGGACGGCGTCCAGCACGTACGGGTGCTGTTCCCGGGCGAGCAGGAACTCGAGCAGCTCGCGGCGCAGGGGGCGGGAGGCGGGGGTGGCGGGGGCGGCCAGGACGGTGGCGAGGGCCGCGCGGAGCTGTTCGGGGGCGTCGTCGAGCAGCCCGGTGACCAGGGGCAGCAGGACCGGGCGGTTGGTGGGGCCCTGGGCCAGGCGGCGGTCGACGTGGGCGGCGATGCGCCCGGCGGTCTGCGGGTGCAGCCGTACCGCCTCCCGGAGCAGGGCCGGGACGAGGCGGGCGAGGGCCGGGGTGGTGACGTCGGTGAGGGTGCCCAGCGCCTCGTCCGGGTGCGGGCCGCGCAGCCGGGCGCGGAAGGCCTCCAGGACCTGTTCGCGGTGGGTGTTCAGGGCGGGGGCCAGGGCACTCGGCGGGAACTGCGGGTCGCCGTCGGTGAAGTGTCGCAGGGCCTCGGCGAGGTGCCGGTCGCGGCTGTGCGGGTCGCGGACCAGCAGGGCGAGGGCGCCGCCGTGCAGGGTGCAGTCGGCGGGGCGGGCGAGCAGGGCGAGGGCGGCGTAGCGCAGCAGTTCGCGGTCGGCCGCCGAGCGGACGTGCGGGGCGGCGCGCAGCCCGAAGGCCACGGCCGCGACGCGCCGGGCGGGGCGCTCGTCGTGCGCCCAGCGGTCGACGGCCCGGCAGACGGCTGACGGCTCGTCCTCGGCGAGGGTGGCGAGCAGTTCGTCGGCGCGCCGGTGGGCGCTCGCCACCAGGATCTCGGTGAGGTCGTCCAGCGCGCCGTGCCGGTGGGTGTGCAGCAGGGCCTGTGCGGCGGTCGCGACGGTGGCGTGCGGGGTCGCGGGCAGTGGCCGTTCGTCGTCGAACCAGCGCGTCAGGCCCGGCTGTACGACGGCGGGCGCGGCGGCGAGCAGCCGGGCGACGGCGTCCAGGTAGCGCTCGCCGGCCTCCGGGGGTGCCTGGTCGGCCAGCACGAGCCGGCGCAGCAGGTCGAGCCGCTCGGTGTCGGGGACCGGAAGCTCGGTCCAGAAGGCGGGGCCGAACTCGGCCGGTACGGGCCGCTGGGCGCGGCGCCAGCCGACGATGCGGTCGGCGAGCAGCCGCAGCTCCTCGGTGTACGGCGTCGCGTCCGGGACCTGGAGCAGGGTGCGGGCGAGCAGCCCGGCGGCCCACCAGGAGCCGGGGTCCCGGTCGAGGGCTTCCATCAAGTCCCTCAGCTTGCCGGCGAGTTGATGGTCTCCGTGCTGCCGGGCGAGGAGCAGCAGGGCCTGCACGACGGGGCCGACGCGGTGGTGCGGCACGGGCACGGGCCGGGGCTCGCCCGGTGTGCGGGTGCGGTGGACCAGGGCGTGCAGGGCCTCGTCGAGGTCGAGGTGCATGCCCTGGATCCAGTCGGCCAGCTCCTCGTGCGCGAAGCGGTAGCCGTCGCCGGCCGGGACGAGCAGGCCCTCGGTGAGCACGGCGGACGCCCAGCCGGTGCCGCCGCCGAGCCGGGCCGGGGCGATCCCCCAGGGGAACACCTCTTCGAAGGACTCCCGGTCCAGCTCGCCCTGCCCGGGTCCGAGGCTGCGCCTGGCGGCCTCGTGCACCTGGCCGGCGACGCGTGCGGCGAGCCGGCGTACGGCCGTGCCGCGCAGACCGCTCCCGGCGGCGAGCCGGACCGCGATCCGCAGGCACATCAGGTCCAGGTGCGCCGCGAACACCTCGTGCCGGTCCACCGGCCCGGCGACCGGCATGTCCGGCGCGGCGGCGCGGACCTCGGACAGCAGACGGAGGGTCAGCGGATGCCGGGCCTCGCGGCCGGCGAGGACCCCGTCCGGGATCCAGTAGCGGGCCCGCGCGAGACACGCCTCGCCCACCGTGAGATCGGGGAGACGGACGCAGGGCGGGAGGAGAGCCGGCGGTTCTGTCCGCGCGGGCGCACCGGGCCTGGCGAAGAGGGCGGCGGACGCGGTGGCGGTGGGTGTGGAGAAGGGAGCGGCGGGCGCAGTGGGGGTGGGCGTGACGAAGGGAGCGGCGGGCACAGTGGGGGTGGGCGTGACGAAGGGGGCGCGGGGCTCCCCGAAGTCAGCGGGCGCAGGCCTCGCGTAGGGGGCTGCGGGCTCACCGGAGGCGGTGGGCACAGCAGGGGCAGCGGGCACAGCGGAGGCGGCGGACGCCGCGGGGGCAGGCCTCGCGACGGGAGCGGCTGGCGCACCGAAGCCAGTGGGGGCAGGCATCGCGAAGGAAGCGGCAGACGCACCGGAGGCGGCAGGCGCTGCGGGGGCCGCGAAACCACGCGGGGCGGCGGGTGCCCCGGCAGTCACGGAACCGACCTGGTCGCCCGGAGCCGCGCCGGCCACCGGCCCAGCGGGGACGCTGGAAGTCCCGGAAGTCCCGGAACCGGCGGAAGCCCCGGAGGCCGCCGAACCAGCCGGGACGAACGGAACCCCAGAACCCCCGGACCCGGCCGAAACCCCAGAACCCGCCGCACCAGCCGACACGAACAGGCCCCCGGAAGCGGCGGACGCGGGCGAAGGGGCGAGATCCGTGGGAGCCGTCCAAGCGGCCTGCTCGGCTGGGGTCATGCCGGGCGTAGCACCGGGCGGGGTGGTGGGGGCTCCGCCGCGCCACGGGTCGGTCGAAGGGATCCGCGTGGAAGCCGTCGCAGTGGCCGGGGCCGGGGTAGCGGTCGGGGGCGGTGGGGTGTGCAGCAGGTCGGCGGGGAATTGCGCCCCCGCGCACTGCCAGTACTCCTCCCGGCAGGCCACCACCAGCCGTGCCCCGGTCGCGCGCAGCCAGGCGGCCGTTCCGCCGGTCCACTCGGGCAGCCGGTGGGCGAGGACGGGGGGCATCTCCTCGGGGCCGTCGAGGAGCAGCAGGAGCGGGCGGCCGGTCCGGGCGGCGAGGCGGGCCAGGTGCTCGGGGCCGAGGTCGCCCAGGTCGGCGGGATGGACCGAGCGGGCGGCGGCGACGATCCGGGCGGCCCGTTCCAGGGCGCGGCCGGCCGCGTCGGCCACGCAGTCGTCGGTGTCCTCCAGATCGGCTCCGCGCAGCCACAGCGTCGGGGCGGCCCGCTCGCCGTGTCCTCGCCGAGCGGCGAGTGCGGCGAGCTCCGTCGTACGGCCGCTGCCGGGAGCGCCGACGAGCCCGAGCACGGCCCGGTCGCCGTCCGTGAAGGCGTCCAACTCCCTTACGATGTCGGCGCGTTCGACCGGTTCCAGCGCGCCGGGGAGGAAGCCCCGCGGGCCGTCCTGGCCGACCGAGGTGGCGGTCAGCTGCAGGAGGGCGGCCAGGTTGAGGTCGGCGCCGTAGGCGGGCACGGTGGCCTCGTTGCGTGCGAGCAGTTCCGCGAGGGGGCCCGCGGCGGGCCGCAGCGGCACCGCGAAGCCCGTGTCGCGCCGGGCCGAGTGCAGGGCGGTGCCGAGGACGCCGACCACCGCGCCGGTCCTCGCGTCGAGCACCGGTCCCCCGGCCGCCCCGCCGCCCGGCCGCAGCGCGTCCTGGCCGGCGGTGCCGATGGCCAGCTCCAGCGCGTCCCGGAGGAGGTGGACGCGGTCGGTGGCGGTGTAGGTCACCTCGGTCGCGGCCAGTACCCGCGCCTCCCGCCAGCAGCCCGCCGGGAGCCGTACGTATGTTCCGGCGTCGATGCGCTCCCGCACGGTCAGTGGCAGCGGGTCCACGCCCAGGCCCTGGGTGCGGATCAGAGCCAGGCCGAGGGTGGGCAGCGGGGTGACGGCGTCCGCGTCGACCACACAGGAGCGGTGGGCCGCTGTGTGCAGCACGAGCCGGGGCAGGCCGTCGACGGACTCGTGGCCGGTGAGCAGGGTGCCCTGGTGATCGGCGAGGAAGCCGACGCCCCGGGGACGTCCGGCGAGGTCGCTGATCCGGACCAGGGAGGGGTCGGGGCCGGGGCTGTCGCTGTGCGCGGGGCTGTCGCCGGCCGTGGGGGCGCAGAGGCCCGCGACGCCGCCGACGCCACTCGTACCCGTGGTGTAGGTGGTCCCGGTCGGGCCGATACCGCTGGTGCCTGTGGTGTACGTGGTGCCGGTCGGGCCGGTGCCGCCGATACCCGTGTCATCGGCGCCGGTGAGGCCGAAGCCCGTGGTACCGGTGGTGTAGCCGGTGCCGGCTGTGCCGGTGGTGCAGCCGGCGTCGGCGGCAGGGGCGGCGGCGCCCCTGGCGTCCCCGCGGTCCCGAGCCTCCCGTGGGAAGCCGTACGCCGGTTCCCCCGTACCGTCCGCCGTCGCCCCGCGACCGCTTCCGGTGCTCGGGCCCCGTCCCGCCATGGCCGTACCTCCGCCCGTACCCGCGTGCCCTGTGTCCCGACGGTAGGCGCGCGGTGATCGACGGGACAGATCGCGTGGCGAAAGCGCCCCCTTCCGCTCCCCCGGTTCACTCCGAGCGCCTGCCCGGACGGGTGAATAGGCGGGGGCTGTTGGATAACCCTAGAGGTGGGGGAACCGAGGGGGGGACCGTGGAGCGGCGGCAGGGGCTCACCCCGTGGCCGGCCGCCGCTCCACGGGCAGCGCCCATGGCAGGGGCCTCAGCCGAAGACGGCGAGGCTCTTGGCCTTGCCCTTCTGCTGCTCGACGAGCGCGAGGAGACGGCCCTCGGGGCCGAACACGGCGACGGGTCCGGCGCCGGCGTACTCGTCGGGCATCTCCAGCCGGACGCCGTTCAGCAGCAGCCGGGCGCGCCGGTCGTCCACCTGCCAGCGGGGGAACGCGGCCCCGGCGGCCTCCGCGATCGGCATCACGGTCAGTTCCTGCTGGAGCTGGTCCAGTGTCCTCGCCGTATCGATCTTGTACGGTCCGACGCGGGTCCGGCGCAGCGCGGTGAGGTGACCGCCGACGCCCAGGTCGGCGCCCAGGTCACGGGCCAGGGCACGGATGTACGTGCCGGACGAGCAGACCACGGACACGACCAGGTCGAGCACCGCGGTGCCGTCGTCGGCGACGGCGTCCCGGACGTCGTACACCGCGAAGGAGGAGATCGTCACCGGCCGGGCGGGGATCTCGAAGTCCTCGCCCTCGCGGGCCCGCTTGTAGGACCGTACGCCGTCGATCTTGATGGCGCTGACCTTGGACGGGACCTGCATGATGTCGCCGGTCAGCTTGGCGATGCCGGCGTCGATGGCGTCCCGGGTCACCTTGGAGGCGTCGGTGGACGAGGTGATCTCGCCCTCGGCGTCGTCGGTGACCGTGTTCTGGCCCAGGCGGATGGTGCCCAGGTACTCCTTCTCGGTCAGCGCGAGGTGCCCGAGGAGCTTGGTGGCGCGCTCGACCCCGAGGACCAGGACGCCGGTCGCCATCGGGTCGAGGGTGCCGGCGTGGCCGACGCGGCGGGTCCTGGCGATCCCGCGCATCTTGGCGACCACGTCGTGCGAAGTGAAGCCCGACGGCTTGTCGACGATGACGAGGCCGTCGGGCGTGGTGTGCTTCTGGGTCATTCCGCGGCGTCGCCGTCCGTCTCGTCGTCGGCCGGCTTCCGGTACGGGTCCGCGCCGCCCGCGTAGCTGGCGCCCGCGGAGGCCTCGCGCACCGCGGCGTCGGACTGCCGGGCCTTGTCGAGGAGGTCCTCGATGGTCCGGGCGGTGTCCGGCAGGGCGTCCGCGACGAAGGTGAGGGTCGGGGTGAACTTCACACCCGCCGCACGGCCGACCTCGGAGCGCAGGATGCCCTTGGCGCTCTCCAGGCCGGCTGCCGCCGCGTTCCGCTCCTCCTCGTCGCCGTAGACCGTGTAGAAGACGGTCGCCTCCCGCAGGTCACCCGTGACCCGGGTGTCCGTGATGGTGACGTGCGAGCCGAGCCGCGGGTCCTTGATCCCGCGCTGCAGCTTCTGGGCCACCACCTCCCGGATGAGGTCCGCCAGCCTTTTCGCCCGCGCGTTGTCGGCCACTGGTCCGTCTCCCGTTCTTTCTTCTGCTTGCTCTGGTGTTGGGTCTGGTCGTCAGTCGTCCTCGCCGTGGAAGCGCCGTCGCACGGACAGCAGCTCGACCTCGGGGCGGCCGGCGACCAGCCGTTCGCACCGGTCCAGTACGTCGGTGAGGTGCGCCGCGTCGCCGGAGACCATGGCGAGGCCGATGAGGGCTCGCCGGTGGAGGTCCATGTGGTCCACCTCTGCCGCGCTCACCGCGTACTTCCGCTGGAGTTCGGCGACGATCGGGCGGACGACGGAGCGCTTCTCCTTCAGCGAGTGGACGTCGCCGAGGAGGAGGTCGAAGGACAGAGTCCCCACGTACATGTGTAGCCGGTTCACCCGCCGGTACGGGATCGATGGCCCCGGGTCCGTGTGGCCGGGGTCATCAAGAACGGTACCCCGTTCCTGCCGGAGGCTCGACGGGGTTTTACCGCACCCTGGGCTGCGTCAGGAGCCCAGGAACGGCGCGCTGGCCGACAGGACCGGAGTCCCGTCGGCCAGCGCGAACCGTGGGCGTCACGCCCGCGGCTTCTCCCGCATCTCGTACGTCGCGATGACGTCGTCGACCTTGATGTCGTTGAAGTTGCCGAGGTTGATACCGCCCTCGTAGCCTTCGCGGATCTCGGTGACGTCGTCCTTGAAGCGACGCAGGCCCTCGATGTTGAGGTTCTCCGCGACCACCTTGCCGTCGCGGATGAGGCGCGCCTTGGTGTTGCGCTTGACCTCGCCCGAGCGGATGAGGACACCGGCGATGTTGCCCAGCTTGGACGACTTGAAGACCTCGCGGATCTCCGCCGTACCGAGCTCGACCTCTTCGTACTCCGGCTTGAGCATGCCCTTCAGGGCCGCCTCGATCTCCTCGATCGCCTGGTAGATGACCGAGTAGTACCGGACGTCCACACCCTCGCGCTCCGCCATCTGCGCCGCGCGGCCGGCCGCACGGACGTTGAAGCCGATCACGATGGCGTCGGAGCCCATCGCCAGGTCGATGTCGGACTCCGTGACCGCACCGACACCGCGGTGCAGGACGCGGATGTCGACCTCTTCGCCGACGTCCAGCTGGAGCAGGGAGGACTCCAGGGCCTCGACGGAACCAGAAGCGTCACCCTTGATGATCAGGTTCAGCTGCTGGACCTCGCCGGCCTTGAGCACCTTGTCCAGGTCCTCCAGGGACACGCGGCGCGTGCGCTTGGCGAAGGCCGCGTTGCGCTCACGGGCGGCACGCTTCTCGGCGATCTGACGGGCCGTACGGTCCTCGTCGACCACCAGGAAGTTGTCACCCGCACCCGGGACGTTGGTCAGGCCCAGGACCTGGACCGGCGTCGACGGGCCGGCCTCGGCGACGTTGTTGCCGTTGTCGTCGAGCATGGCGCGCACGCGGCCGTAGGCGTCGCCCACCACCATCGTGTCGCCGACCCGCAGCGTGCCTCGCTGGACGAGGACCGTCGCCACGGCACCGCGGCCGCGGTCGAGGCGGGACTCGATCGAGATGCCCTGCGCGTCCTGGGCCGGGTTGGCCCGCAGGTCGAGCGAGGCGTCGGCCGTGAGGATCACGGCCTCCAGCAGCGAGTCGATGTGCAGACCCTGCTTGGCGGAGATGTCGACGAACATCGTGTCGCCGCCGTACTCCTCGGCCACCAGGCCGTACTCGGTCAGCTGACCGCGCACCTTGGTCGGGTCGGCACCCTCGACGTCGATCTTGTTGACCGCGACCACGATCGGCACGTCGGCCGCCTTGGCGTGGTTGAGCGCCTCGACCGTCTGCGGCATGACGCCGTCGTTGGCCGCGACGACCAGGATCGCGATGTCGGTCGACTTCGCACCACGGGCACGCATGGCGGTGAACGCCTCGTGACCCGGGGTGTCGATGAAGGTGATCTTGCGCTCTTCGTCGTTGACCTCGGTCGCGACCTGGTAGGCACCGATGTGCTGGGTGATGCCGCCGGCCTCGCCCGCGATGACGTTCGTCTTGCGGATGGCGTCGAGGAGCCGGGTCTTACCGTGGTCGACGTGACCCATGACGGTGACGACCGGCGGACGGACCACCAGGTCCTCCTCGTCGCCCTCGTCCTCGCCGAACTCGATGTCGAAGGACTCGAGCAGCTCGCGGTCCTCCTCCTCGGGGCTGACGATCTGAACCGCGTAGTTCATCTCGCCCGCGAGGAGCTGCAGCGTCTCGTCGGAGACGGACTGCGTGGCCGTGACCATCTCGCCGAGGTTCATCATGACCGCGACGAGCGACGCCGGGTTGGCGTTGATCTTCTCCGCGAAGTCGGTGAGCGACGCGCCGCGGGAGAGACGGATGGTCTCGCCGTTGCCGCGCGGCAGCATCACGCCGCCGACGCTCGGGGCCTGCATGGCCTCGTACTCCTGGCGCCTCTGCCGCTTCGACTTGCGGCCACGACGCGCGGGACCGCCGGGACGGCCGAAGGCGCCCTGCGTGCCACCACGGCCACCGGGACCACCGGGACGGCCGCCGAAGCCGGGACGGCCACCGCCGCCACCGCCGGGACCACCCGGACGGCCGGCGAAGCCGCCGCCGCCACCGCCACCGGGACCACCGGGACGGCCGGCGAAGCCGCCACCGCCGCCACCGGGACGGGCGAAGCCGCCGCCACCCGGACGACCGCCGCCGCCACCACCGGGACGACCGCCGCCACCGGGACCGCGGCCACCGGGACCACCGCCGCCGGGACGCGGGCCGGCAGCGGGACGCTGCGGCATCATGCCGGGGTTCGGACGCGGACCGGCCGGGCCGGGACGCGGGCCGCCCTGCGGCCGGGGCATGCCGGCCGGCGACGGACGCCCGGAGGCGCCGGGGTGCCCACCGGGAGCCTGGGGACGGGGACCGCCACCCTGCTGACCGGGCGCCTGCGGACGGGGACCGGCGCCGGGGGCACCGGGGCCGCCGTGGCCACCAGGACGGGGACCGCCCTGCGGGCGCGGGGCCTGCGGACGGGCCATGCCGGTGGAGCCACCGGAGGTGAAGGGGTTGTTACCCGGACGCGGACCGGCCGGACGGGCACCCGGACGCGGGGCCTGGCCACCGGGACGCGGGGCACCCTGGCCGGGACGGCCCTGGCCCTGGCCGGCAGCCGGACGGCCACCGGGCTTCGGGGCACCCGGGCGGGCACCGGGACGCGGACCCTGCGCGGCCGGGGCCTGCGGGGTCTGGGCGGCCGGAGCGGCCGGCGGAGCGGTGAACTCCGGGGCGGCCGGAGCCGGACGCGGCGCGGGCTTGGGGCCCGGGACCGGACGCGGGCCCGGGGCGGGCGCCGAGGGCGCCGCCGGGGCGGCCGGCTGCTGGGCAGCGGGCGCCGTCGGAGGCTTGGGGGCCGCCGGCTTCGGGGCAGCCGGACGCGCCGCCTGCGCCGGAGAGGGCGCGCCGGGCTTGGGGGCGGCCTTGCGCGGGGCGGGCTTGCCGGCGGACTTGCCGGAGCCGCCCTGGAAGGCGTCGGTCAGCTTGCGTACAACGGGCGCTTCGATGGTCGAAGACGCCGAACGGACGAATTCACCGAGTTCCTGGAGCTTGGCCATGACGACCTTGCTCTCGACACCGAACTCCTTGGCGAGTTCGTAGACCCGGACCTTAGCCACTTCGCTCCTTTGAGGTCCGGGTTGAAGCCGGACCGTCGCTAGTTCATGGGCGTACTCATCGCGTACTCATCGAGTGCTCATCGCAATCTCGACCTGCTTTCGACTCGCGAGGTACCAGGCCGCACGGGGTTCCGTGCGGCACGTCTTACGGTGTTGCCTGCTCGGCAACTGTTGTCTGCTCGACGTATCGGCGCAACGCCTTTGTGTCGAGCGGCCCCGGGACGCGCAGTGCCCGCGGGAACGCCCGACGGCGTACCGCCTGGTCGAGACAGACCAGGGCGGGGTGCACGTAGACACCCCGGCCGGGCAGCGTACCGCGAGGATCGGGGGCGCATGCGTCCTCGATCCTCACGATCCGCAGGAGATCGTTCTTGGCCGCCCGCTCCCGGCACCCCACACAGGTGCGCTCAGGGCATGCTCGGGCGTGCGTCCGGCCAGACACCGTTAAGTCTACCTCCCCGCACCGACCTCACCCCTTTGGGGCAGAGATCGAACGGTTGTTGTCGTAAACCAAGCGACCTACGGCTTGGATCTGTTCCCGGCCGGACCCCCGGCGACGGCCGATTACCCGGCCGGCTGTTCGGTGTCCGGACGGATGTCGATGCGCCAGCCGGTGAGCCGGGCGGCGAGGCGGGCGTTCTGGCCCTCCTTGCCGATCGCGAGCGACAGCTGGTAGTCCGGCACGGTCACCCGGGCGGACCGGGCGGCCATGTCGACCACCTCCACCTTGCTCACCCGAGCGGGTGACAGGGCGTTCGCCACCATCTCGGCCGGATCGTCCGACCAGTCGACGATGTCGATCTTCTCGCCGTTCAGTTCGCCCATGACATTGCGCACACGGCCGCCCATCGGGCCGATGCAGGCACCCTTGGCGTTCAGGCCCGAACGGGTGGACCGTACGGCGATCTTGGTGCGGTGACCGGCCTCACGGGCGATCGCGGCGATCTCCACCGAGCCGTCGGCGATCTCCGGCACCTCCAGGGCGAAGAGCTTCTTCACCAGGTTCGGGTGCGTCCGGGAGAGGGTGACCGACGGCCCGCGGACGCCCTTGGCCACCCGGACGACGTACGACCGCAGGCGCATGCCGTGCGGGTAGATCTCACCGGGCACCTGCTCCTGCACCGGCAGGATGGCCTCCAGCTTGCCGATGTCGACGAGCACGTTCTTCGGGTCGCGGCCCTGCTGGACCACGCCGGTGACGATGTCGCCCTCGCGGCCCGCGTACTCGCCGAGCGTCGCGTCGTCCTCGGCGTCGCGCAGCCGCTGCAGGATCACCTGCTTGGCGGTGGTCGCGGCGATACGGCCGAAACCGGACGGGGTGTCGTCGAACTCTCGGGGCTCCTGGCCCTCCTCGAGGTCCTCGGGGTCCTCCTTCGCCCACACGGTCACATGCCCGGTCTCCCGGTTGAGCTCCACGCGCGCGTGTCGGCGGCTTCCCTCGGTGCGGTGGTAGGCGATGAGGAGGGCCGACTCGATCGCCTCGACCAGCAGGTCGAAGGAGATCTCCTTCTCCCGAACCAAGCCCCGCAGGGCGCTCATGTCGATGTCCACGGCTACGCCTCCTCCTCTTCCTTCATGTTCTGCTTGTCCGTCTTGTCGGTCTTGTCCTTGCGGCTGAACTCGACCTGCACACGCGCCTTGGCGATCTCCGGGAAGCCGAGTCTGCGGGTGGTGGCCTTGCGGCCCTTGACCCCGGGGACCTCGACGTCGAGACCGTCCTCGTCGGCCTGCAGGATCCGGGCGAGGAGCTCGCCGCCCTCGGTCAGCTGGAACTTCACGAGCCGGTCGACGGCGCGCACGAAGTGCCGGTGCTCGGTGAGGAGGCGCTCCGCGCCGGGGGTTCCGACCTCCAGGTCGTACGCCGCGTCACCCATCGCGTTGGTCTCGTCGAGCTTCGCCGAGAGCGCACGGCTCACATCGGCGATGGCGTCCAGATCCGCTCCGGAGTCGGAGTCGACGACCACGCGCAGCACCCGCTTGCGTCCGACGGAGTCCACGGCGATCTCTTCGAGATCCAGCCCCTGGGACGTGACGAGCGGTTCCAGCAGCTCTCGCAGCCTCTCGCTCTGGGTGGTGCTCATCCGGGTGACTCCTCGGCCGCGTGTGCTGTTGTGGGATGGGTCGCGTGTCTGGTCAAAGGGTATCCGGTCGCGGGGGGTGTTGCGTGCGAGTGCCTCCGGCGGTGGCGCCGGGCGCCTGCCGGCTCGGGGGGCTGCGGTTCCTCGGCGGGTGCGGGTGTCCTGTGGCTTGTCGCGCAGTTCCTCGCGCCCCTCGGGTGGGTCCACTGAGCCGGTGACATGAGTCGACGGACCTCGCGGGTACCGTGATCACGGCGGCGCGGTATGAATGCCCGCCCGTGTGTTCGTACGAGCCCCCGAGGACGTCAGCCGTGCCGTACCCCCCACCCCTGCGCACCCCCTCGGGGCCGCGCAGAAGATCCCTGCTCGCCTCGGCCGCCGGCGCCGCCCTGCTGACGGGCTGCTCGGCCGGTCCGGACTCGGGCGGCAGCGGCGGCCCGTCGCGGACGGCACGGGCACGCGCGCGTGCGGCGCGGGACAGCCGGACGCTGCTGGAGCGGTACGACGCCGTCCTCGCCGCGCATCCGGGGCTCGCGGAGCGGCTGCGCCCGCTGCGCACCCAGGTCGCGGCCCACGCCGCGGCCTTCACGGACGGCGCGTCACCGTCGGCACCGGTCTCTGCGTCCTCCTCCCCCGCCCCCGTCCCGGCCACCGAGAAGGAGGCGCTCGCCGGGCTGGCCGCCGACGAGCGCAGCCTCGCCGACCGGCGCGCCAAGGCCCTGCTGGAGGTGCCCGGTGAGACGGCCCGGCTGCTGGCGTCGGTGGCGGCGGCGGGTGCCGCGCACGCGTACCTGCTGACGGAGGCGGCGAAGTGAGCGGCGGGGCGAAGGACGAGGCGAAGGCGGCCGAGCTGACCGCGCTGCAGGCGGCGCTGGCGGCGGAACACGCGGCGGTGTACGGGTACGGCGTCGTCGGCGGGCGCGTCGACGCGGCACGCCGGAGCGAGGCGCGGGCGGCGTACGACGCCCACCGGGCGCACCGCGACGCGCTGATCCTCGACGTCCGTGACCTGGGCGGCCAGCCGGTCGCCGCGAACGCCGCGTACGCGCTGCCGTTCCCGGTGCCGGACCCGGCCGCGGCCGTACGGCTCGCCGCCCGGCTGGAGGAAGGGCTGGCCGGCGCGTACGCGGACCTGGTGCGGGCGGCGACGGGTGCCCGGCGCGGTACGGCCGCCGCGGCGCTGCGGGAGGCCGCGGTGCGCGCGGTGCGCTGGAGCGGGGAGAGCGTAGCCTTCCCTGGGCTCGCCGAGCGGGCCGACGAGGGGACGGGCGCGGCCGGCGCGGCCCCGTCGGCCTCCGCCTCGGTGGCACCGTCACGGTGACCCGGTGAGCGCCCGTACGACCCTGACGACAGGATCCGGACTGGAAGGGAACAACTCGCGCATGGCTTTCGAACCGCCGCCGCGCCTGGTACGGGCGCTCGGTGAGACGGCACCGGCCCAGGACGCCTGGCTGGCGGAGCTGCCCGCGATCGCCGAACGGGCCGTCGCCGGGCGCGGGTTGACCGTGGAGCGGGTCCAGGTGCCGGGCGGGCGCAGCAGCCTGGTGGTGCTGGTACGGCGGGCGGACGGCACCCCTGCCGTGCTGAAGCTGGCCCCGCCCAGGGGCCGCCCGGAGAGCGAGCGGGCGGCGCTGGCGCACTGGGCCGGACTGGGCGCCGTCCAGCTGCTGGAAGGAGCCCCCGCGGACGCCGCGGACGCCGAGACGGGCGTGCTGCTGCTGGAGCGGCTGCACCCGGATGTGTCGGTGCGGTCGCTGCCGGAGGCGAAGGCACTGCTGGAGGCGGCGGGGACGCTGCGGCGGCTGTGGGTCGAGCCGCCGGCCGGTCCGGTCTTCGAGACCGTCGCCGAGCGCACCGGCCGGCAGGCGACGGCGATGCGGGCGGGCGCCGAGGCCGCCCCCGAGGCGGCGGCGCTGGTCGACGCGGCGCTCGCGGCCCGCGAGGAGCTGGTGGCCGCGCCGCCCGAGCGACTGCTGCTGCACGGCACGTTCCGGCAGAGCAAGGTGCTCGCCGCGGAGCGGATGCCGTGGCTCGCGGTGGGGCCGGATCCGGTGGTCGGCGAGTGTGCGTTCGATCTGGCGCGGCTGGTGCGGGACCGGGTGGAGGACCTGATCGCGGCTCCGTCCGGAGCGGCGATCGTCCGGCGGCGCGTCAAGCGGCTCGCGGAGTCGCTGGAGGTGGACCAGGAGCGGCTGCGCGGGTGGACGCTGTTCCGGGCCGTGGAGTCGGGGGTGCGAGCCCTTCGGGTGGGGCGGCCGAAGGACGGGGAGTTGTTGCTGGAGTTCGCCGGGTGGCTGTGAGCCGGCCGCGCTGCCGGCCGTGGCGACCCGGGGTCATCCGAACCGTCGTGACACCGCGGGTCGCGCTTCGGCCGCCCGCGGTGTTCCCCGCGCCCCTCCAGGCGCGGGGAACCACCCCCTGACTACGCCGTCAGACGGGCGATCGCGTCCTCGACCGACAGCTCCTCGCGCTCACCGGTCCTGCGGTCCTTCAGCTCCAGGACGCCCTCGGCGGAGCGGCGGCCCGCGACCAGGATCTGCGGGACGCCGATCAGCTCGGCGTCGGTGAACTTCACGCCCGGGGAGACGCCGGCGCGGTCGTCGACCAGCACGCGGACGCCCGCGGCGGCCAGCTTCTCGGCGACGTCGAGGGCCAGCTCGGTCTGCAGGGCCTTGCCGGCGGCGACCACGTGCACGTCGGCCGGGGCGACCTCCTTGGGCCACACCAGGCCCTTGTCGTCGGCGGTCTGCTCGGCGAGCGCGGCGACGGCGCGGGAGACGCCGATGCCGTAGGAGCCCATGGTGACGCGGACCGGCTTGCCGTGCTGGCCGAGGACGTCGAGCTTGAGGGCGTCGGTGTACTTGCGGCCCAGCTGGAAGATGTGGCCGATCTCGATGGCGCGGTCCAGCTTCAGGCCGGTGCCGCACTGGGGGCAGGGGTCGCCCTCCTGCACGACCACGACGTCCACGTAGTCGTCGACCTCGAAGTCACGGCCGGCGACGACGTTCTTCGCGTGGGTGTGCTCCTTGTTGGCGCCGGTGATCCAGGCGGTGCCGGGGGCCACGCGCGGGTCGGCGATGTACTTCACCTTCTCGCCCAGGCCCTGCGGGCCGACGTAGCCGCGGACCAGGTCGGGACGGCCGGCGAAGTCCGCCTCCGTGACCATCTCGACGGCGGCCGGGGCGAAGTGCGCCTCGACCTTGCCGAGGTCCACCTCGCGGTCGCCGGGCACGCCGACGGCGACGATCTCGCCGTCCACCTTCACCAGCAGGTTCTTCAGCGTGGCGGAGGCGGGGACGCCGAGGGAGGCGGCCAGGGTCTCGATGGTGGGGGTGTCGGGGGTCGGGATCTCCTCCAGCGCGGGGACGTCCGAGCCGTCGACGGGCCGCAGCGCGTAGGTGATCGCCTCGGTGTTGGCGGCGAAGTCGCAGTTCGGGCAGTCCGCGAAGGTGTCCTCGCCGGCCTCGGCGGGGGCCAGGAACTCCTCCGACTTCGAGCCGCCCATGGCGCCGGCGGTGGCCGCGCAGATGCGGTAGTCGAGGCCGAGGCGCTCGAAGATCCGCTGGTAGGCCGCACGGTGCAGGGCGTAGGACCGAGCCAGCCCCTCGTCCTCCAGGTCGAACGAGTACGAGTCCTTCATCAGGAACTCGCGGCCGCGCAGGATGCCGGCGCGAGGGCGGGCCTCGTCCCGGAACTTGGTCTGGATCTGGTACAGGATCACCGGCAGGTCCTTGTAGGACGTGCACTGGTCCTTGACCAGGAGGGTGAAGATCTCCTCGTGGGTGGGGCCGAGGAGGTAGTCGCCGCCCTTGCGGTCCTGGAGCCGGAACAGCTCCTGGCCGTACTCGTCCCAGCGGCCGGTCGCCTCGTAGGGCTCGCGGGGCAGCAGGGCGGGCAGCGTGACCTCCTGGGCGCCGATGGCGTCCATCTCCTCGCGGACGATCCGCTCCACGTTGGAGAGGACCTTCTTGCCGAGGGGCAGCCAGCTCCAGATGCCGGCGGCCGTGCGGCGGACGTAGCCGGCGCGGACGAGGAGCTTGTGGCTGAGGACCTCGGCGTCCGCCGGGTCGTCGCGCAGCGTCTTCGCCATCAACTGGGACATGCGCTGGACCGGTGCGTTGGCCATGGTTCTCGTACTCCTGCCGGGTAAGGGTGATGGCAAGGAGGTTAGCCGGGCTGGCTGTGCCGGTGGAAATCCATTAGGACACGGGCGCTATGCGCGGCGCAGCGGCAGCGGGGCGCCCATCACCGCGTACGGCCGTGGCGCGCTCGGGAAGTGGACCCGGCGGGCGAGGTCCACATAGCCGAGGGAGTGGTACAGGCCGCGGGCCGGGCTGTCGGTGTCGATCGCGGAGAGGATCGAGCGGGGTTCGGTGGCGGTGTCGGTGATCGTGGTGATCAGACGGCGCCCGATGCCGCGGTTCTGATGGCCGGGGTGGACGTGCAGTTCGGTGATCACGAAGGAGTCGTCCAGCCAGAAGTCGTTGCCGCCCGCGCGCAGGTAGGGCTCCACGACGGTGGACCACCAGTGGGTACGGCTGTTGGGCATGCCGTACACGAACCCGACGAGGTGTCCGCCGACGCTCGCGCCGAGGGCCCGCGCGCCCTGGTACTGCATGTGGCGCTGGACGATCTGCCGTCGTACGGCGACCTCTTCGGGGCCGAGGCCGAAGGCGACGGCCTGGACGGCGAGGGCCTCGTCGACGTGGGCTGCGAGGTCCAGGGGGCCGATCACGAGGTCCATGCGGGGAGCGTACAGGGCCTTCAGAACAGCACACTCATGAAGGCGCCCACCTCTTGGAAGCCCACTCTGCGGTACGCCCGCCGCGCCGCCGTGTTGAAGTCGTTCACGTACAGGCTGACCACCGGAGCCACGTCGGCGAGGGCGTAGCGCAGGACGGCGGCCATGCCCGGCGCCGCCAGGCCCCTGCCCCGGTACTCCGGGGCCACCCATACGCCCTGGATCTGGCAGGCGTGCGGGGTCGCCGCGCCGATCTCCGCCTTGAAGACGACCTTGCCGTGCTGGTCCAGGCGGGCGAAGGAGCGGCCCGCGCCGACGAGTTCGGCGACGCGGGCCTGGTAGAGCAGGCCGCCGTCGCCGGCCATGGGCGATACGCCCACCTCCTCGGTGAACATCGCCACGCACGCCGGCATGATCGTTTCCATCTCGTCCTTGCGGACGCGGCGGACGTAGGGGTCCGGGGCGATGCCGGCGGGCATGCGGTCGGTGACCATCAGGGGCTGCTGGGCGCGGACCTCGCGGGCGGGACCCCAGTTGGGCTCCAGCAGGCGCCACAGCGCGGCGGTGGGTTCGACGGGGCCGACGATGGAGGAGCAGCGGCGGCCGGCCCGGCGGGCGCGGTCGGCGAAGGCCCGGACGGCGCGCGGGGTGGCGCAGACCGGGACCAGGTTGGCGCCCGCGTAACACAGGGACGTGAGCATGCCGTCCTCGTACCAGCCCCACATCTCGCCGCCCAGGCGCCACGGGTCGAGTCCGGCGACCCGGACCCGGGCGGTCACGAAGGCGTTCGCCACCGGCTCGCGGTCGAGGACGGCGAGCGCGGCGTCGAGGTCACTCGGTTCGAGCACCCGAGAGGTGGTCTGGGTCAACACGTACGGGGCCTCACCCTGGGGTTCTGCTGATCCCCGCACTATAGCTGCGCCTGTCTGGCGGTGCGCCTTCCCGCTCGGGCGGCCCCGGTTCACCGGCGGCTGAGGGCCGGGTGCGGCTGGTCGCGCGGTTCCCCGCGCCCCTTCCGGGGCGCTGCACCCGCCGGGGCCGAGAGGCTCAGCCCGCCACGGACACCGACGGTTCGCCCGACTGCACGCCCTCGGCCTCCATCTGCTCGGCCAGCTTCATGGCCTCCTCGATGAGGGTTTCCACGATCTTGGACTCGGGGACGGTCTTGATGACCTCGCCCTTGACGAAGATCTGGCCCTTGCCGTTGCCGGAGGCGACGCCGAGGTCGGCCTCGCGGGCCTCGCCGGGGCCGTTGACGACGCAGCCCATGACGGCGACGCGCAGCGGGACCTCCATGCCGGTCAGGCCGGCGGTGACCTCTTCGGCGAGCTTGTAGACGTCGACCTGGGCGCGGCCGCAGGACGGGCAGGAGACGATCTCCAGGCCGCGCTGGCGCAGGCCGAGGGACTGGAGGATCTGGAGGCCGACCTTGACCTCCTCGACGGGCGGGGCCGACAGGGAGACGCGGATGGTGTCGCCGATGCCCTGGGAGAGCAGGGCGCCGAAGGCGACCGCCGACTTGATCGTGCCCTGGAACGCCGGGCCGGCCTCGGTGACCCCGAGGTGGAGGGGGTAGTCGCACTGCTCGGCGAGCTGGCGGTAGGCCTCGATCATGATGACCGGGTCGTTGTGCTTGACGGAGATCTTGATGTCCCGGAAGTCGTGCTCCTCGAAGAGGGACGCCTCCCACAGGGCCGACTCGGCCAGGGCCTCGGGGGTGGCCTTGCCGTACTTCTGCAGCAGGCGCCGGTCGAGGGAGCCGGCGTTGACGCCGATGCGGATGGGGGTGCCGTGGTCCTTGGCGGCCCTGGCGATCTCCGCGACCTTGTCGTCGAACTGCTTGATGTTGCCGGGGTTGACGCGGACCGCGGCGCAGCCGGCCTCGATGGCGGCGAAGACGTACTTGGGCTGGAAGTGGATGTCGGCGATGACCGGGATCTGGGACTTCTTCGCGATGGTGGCGAGGGCGTCGGCGTCGTCCTGGGTGGGGCAGGCGACGCGGACGATCTGGCAGCCGGACGCGGTCAGCTCGGCGATCTGCTGCAGCGTGGCGCCGATGTCGGACGTCCGGGTCGTGGTCATCGACTGGACCGAGACGGGCGCGTCTCCGCCGACCGCCACGCTTCCGACCTGGATCTGCCGGCTCTTCCGGCGCTCGGCGAGCTTGGTCGGAACGGACGGCATGCCGAGAGAAATCGCAGTCATCTGCTGTGCAACCCCAAGTCGTGGATCAAGGTCCGGCCCCGCGGGCGGGCGGGCTCCAGGCTTCGAGATTACGGCACGGGCCTTGGCCCGAGCACATCCCACCCGGCAAACCCACTCGATGGAAGGCGGCCCGGAGCACAGGGTCCCGGGCCGCGTCGAACATCGGGCGGCTAGGAGATTTTCACCGGGTTGACGACGTCCGCGATCAGCACCAGGACGGTGAAGCAGACGAAGATCCCGGCCACCACGTACGCCACCGGCATCAGCTTCGCCACGTCGAACGGTCCCGGGTCCGGGCGGCGGAGCACCCTGGCCACGTTCCGCCGCAGCGCCTCCCACAGGGCGCCGGCGATGTGCCCGCCGTCGAGCGGGAGCAGCGGGAGCATGTTGAAGAGGAACAGGGAGAGGTTGAAGCCGGCCAGGAGCATCACGAACCCTGCCACCTGCTGGGAGGCGGGGATGTCGAGGGTGGCGATCTCGCCGGTGATGCGGGCCGCGCCGACGATGCCCATCGGGGAGTCCGGCTCGCGCGGGCCGTTGCCGAAGGCCGCGTTCCACAGGGCCGGGATCTTGCCGGGCAGGGCGGCGAGGGAGTCGACGGCGTCGCCGACCCGGTCGGTCATCCAGGTCACGGACTGGCCGAAGTCCTGGTGGACGACGCCGGTGGCGGAGCTGAAGCCGAGGAAACCGGCCTCGACGTAGCCGTTGACGTACTGTCCGCCGGCGTCCTTCTTGGCGACCTTGTTCTTGGTGATCGTCGCGTGCAGGGTCTGCTGCTGTCCCTTGCGGTCGACGACGATCGCGACGTTCTTTCCGGCGCTGTCGCGGATGAGGTCCGAGAGGGTGTTCCAGTCGGTGGTCCGCACGCCGTCGAAGGAGACGATCTTGTCGCCCGCCTTCAGGCCGGCCTTCTGCGCCGGGGAGACCGGGTCCGACTTCTTGCAGGTGTCGCGGTGCTCGCTCTGGGCGATGGCGCAGGGCGAGACGGAGGCGACGGTGGTGGTCTGCTGCTGGATGCCGAAGCCCATGAGCACGGTGAAGAACAGGGCGATCGCGAGGATCAGGTTCATGAAGGGGCCGGCGAACATGACGATGACGCGCTTCCACGGCTTGCGCGTGTAGAACATGCGGGTCTCGTCACCGGGCTGCAGTTCCTCGAACGCCGCGGAGCGGGCGTCCTCGATCATGCCGCGCCACGGCGAGGTCGAGCGGGCGGACACCCGGCCCTCCTCGTCGGGCGGGAACATGCCGATCATGCGGATGTAGCCGCCGAGCGGGATCGCCTTGAAGCCGTACTCGGTCTCGCCCTTCTTCCGCGACCAGATGGTGGGCCCGAAGCCGACCATGTACTGCGGGACGCGAATGCCGAAGAGCTTGGCCGTGGACAGGTGCCCCAGTTCGTGCCACGCGATCGAGACGAGCAGGCCGACGAAGAAGACCCCTATGCCCAGGATGAACATCAACGTCGTCATGCACGCGCCTCCGCGGTTGCCGTCGTGGCTGTCAGTTCGCGGGCCCGGGCGCGGGCCCAGGTCTCCGCTTCGAGGACGTCCGACACCGTGAGAGAAGTTCCCGTGGCCGGGGTGCCGTGCTCCTCGACGACCCGGGTGACGGTCTCCATGATCCCGTTGAAGGGCAGCGCGCCGCTGCGGAAGGCCTCGACGCACTCCTCGTTGGCCGCATTGAACACCGCCGGGGCGGTCCCCGCGAGCCGCCCCACGTGCCGGGCGAGGTTCACCGACGGGAAGGCCTCGTTGTCCAGCGGGAAGAACTCCCAGGTGGAGGCCTGGTTCCAGGCGAAGGCGGGCGCGGCGTCGGGGACGCGTTCGGGCCAGCCCAGACCGATGGCGATGGGCCCGCGCATGTCGGGGGGCGTCGCCTGGGCGATCGTGGATCCGTCGGTGAACTCGACCATCGAGTGGACATACGACTGGGGATGCACGACCACCTCAATGCGGTCGAAGGGAATGTCGTAGAGAAGGTGTGCCTCGATGACCTCCAGGCCCTTGTTGACGAGGGTCGCGGAGTTGATCGTGATCACCGGGCCCATGGCCCAGGTGGGGTGGGCGAGGGCGTCCTCGACGGTGACGTGCGCCAGCTCGGCCTTGGTGCGGCCGCGGAAGGGGCCGCCGGAGGCGGTGACGACCAGCTTGCGGACGTCGGCGCGGGTGCCGCAGGCGAGGGCCTGGAAGAGGGCGGCGTGCTCGGAGTCGACCGGGATGATCTGGCCGGGCTTGGCGAGCGCCTTGACCAGCGGCCCGCCGACGATCAGGGACTCCTTGTTGGCGAGCGCGAGGGTGCGGCCCGCCTCCAGGGCGGCGAGGGTGGGGGCCAGCCCGATGGAGCCGGTGATGCCGTTCAGCACCGTGTGGCAGTCGGAGGCGGCGACCTGGGTGGCGGCGTCCGCTCCGGCGAGGATCTCGGGGAGCGGCTCGCCGGGGCCGTACTCGGCGGCGAGCGCCTCGCGCAGGGCGGGTACGACGTCCTCGCGGGCGACCGCGACGGTCCGCACCCGCAGCCGGCGGGCCTGCTCGGCGAGGAGGGCGACCCGGCCGCCGTTCGCGGACAGGGCGGTGACCCGGAAGCGGTCGGGGTGGCGCAGCACGAGGTCGATGGCCTGGGTGCCGATGGATCCGGTGGAGCCGAGGATCACCACGTCCTTGGGGCCGTCGCCCGCGCGGGGGTCGTAGACGAGGTGCGGGTCGGCGAGGGGCGCCGGATGGGCGGGGCTGTCGGTCATCCCTCCATTGTGGCCGCATGCGGTGAGTGCCAGGACAGGGCGTCCCCCGGGCGGGGGTGCGCGGAGGGGGCGCCGCGGGGTGGAGCGGTTTTCCCGTTGTGAGGCATCCGTGAAGATCGTGTGATAACAGTTCGGTCTCAAGATCGGCGCCGGGGAGTGCAGGGGATCCACCCCGATCGCGGCCCGGACACCGTGCCGGACAAGGACCGGGACCGTCGCGCCCGGGTCGGGGGGACGGTGTTCCGGACGACGAGTACTGCCGAAATCGCGCGCGTCGGGGCTTCGGTGATGGCATCCTTCTGCGTCGGGGCCCGCGAAGAGGGGCCAAACGGGGAGGAGTCACCACCATGAACCGCATGCGTACGACGACGGCCGTCCTGGCGACGACCGGTCTGCTGACCGCCGCTCAGCTCGGCCTGGCCGGGGGCGCGTTCGCCGCCGCCAAGACGCCGAGCAGCGGCTCCGGCTGCCCGCTCAGCCTGAGCTACCCGACGCGTTTCTACATCAACTCGAACCACTGGGTGACCAACGGCGGTCTGTACTTCGGCATCAAGAACAAGAGCACGACCAAGAGCTTCAAGAAGGTCAGCTTCACCGTCACGGACGTCGCCAACATCCGCTTCGGCTCGGCCAAGGCCACGGGCGGCCGGGTCACCCACAAGACCTCGAAGACGGTGACCGTGTACACCGGGACGCTGAACAAGAAGGCGAGCCTCGGCGTCAAGGTGCAGACGCACCTGCTCAACACCCACTCCTACAAGGTGAAGTTCACCCTGCGCGGCTCGGGCTGGACCTGCGCCGTGAACCAGGGCACCTGGGGCAACTGACCCCAGGCGCCCGGCCTGTCGGACCAGGAGGGGCTCAGCCGCCGAAGGGGCGGCGCTCGTTCTGCCGTGTGGACGCTCCGGGGGTCGCATCGGCGATCCACGGACCGTCTCCGGACGGATCGATGACCCCTTCCTCCAGCCAGGTGTAGGCACCGCCGAGAACGCCCTTGACCACACTCCGGTCGAGGGCGTCGGTGTTGGTCCACAGCCGGTCGAAGAGTTCCTCGACCCGGATGCGGGCCTGCCGGCAGAAGGCGTCGGCCAGCTGGTAGGCCTCGCGGCCGTGTTCGTCCCGGCTGCGCAGCAGTTCGGCCCGGACGCAGGCCGCGCTCATCGCGAACAGTTCGGCGCCGATGTCCACGATCCGCCCGAGGAAGCCCTGCTTGGTCTCCATCCGGCCCTGCCAGCGGGACATGGCGTAGAAGGTGGAGCGGGCCAGCTTGCGGGCGGTGCGCTCGACGTAGCGCAGATGCCCGGACAGATCGACGTCGTGTTTGAACTCGCCGTAAGAAGTGGGTAGTTGACCCGGTCCGGCGACCAGTTTCGGCAGCCACTTGGCGTAGAAGACACCCGCGCTGGCGCCCGCCTTCGCCTTGTCGGACAGGGACTTGTCGGGGTCGATGAGGTCACCGGCGACCGAGAGGTGGGCGTCGACGGCCTCCCGGGCGATCAGCAGGTGCATGATCTCCGTCGAGCCCTCGAAGATGCGGTTGATGCGC
Source organism: Streptomyces durhamensis (assembly GCF_000725475.1). NCBI lineage: Bacteria > Bacillati > Actinomycetota > Actinomycetes > Kitasatosporales > Streptomycetaceae > Streptomyces > Streptomyces durhamensis. Next base: position 204,212 of record NZ_JNXR01000014.1, on the reverse strand, counting down.
AGGTCGCGCAGCATCTGCTCGGCCGGGACCGCCCGTTCGCCGCGCGCCCTGAGGGACTCGGCGGTCTCGTAGCCGCGTCCGCCGCGGATCTGGATCAGTTCGTCGGCCATCTTCCAGGCCATCTCGGAGCCGTAGAGCTTGGCGAGCGCGGCCTCGATGCGGATGTCGTTGCGGTCCTCGTCGGCCATCTGCGAGGACAGGTCGAGGACGGCCTCCAGGGCGAAGGTGGTGGCCGCGATGAAGCTGATCTTGGAGCCGACGGCCTCGTGCAGCGCCACCGGCTTGCCCCACTGCTCGCGCTCCGCCGACCATTCGCGGGCGATCTTCAGGCACCACTTGCCGGCGCCCGCGCACATCGCCGGCAGCGAGAGCCGGCCGGTGTTGAGGGTGGTCAGCGCGATCTTCAGGCCCGCTCCCTCGGGGCCGATGCGGTTCGCGGCCGGCACCCGCACCCGGTGGAAGCGGGTGACGCCGTTCTCGATGCCGCGCAGGCCCATGAAGGCGTTGCGGTTCTCGACCGTGATGCCCTCCGCGGCCGCCTCCACGACGAACGCGGTGATGCCGCCCTTGTGCTCCTCGGACTTCGGCACGCGCGCCATGACGACGAGCAGGTCGGCGACCACGCCGTTGGTGGTCCACAGCTTCACCCCGTCGAGGACGTAGTCCTCGCCGTCGGGTACGGCGGTGGTGGCGAGCCGCGCCGGGTCGGAGCCGACGTCCGGCTCGGTGAGCAGGAAGGCGGAGATGTCGGTGCGGGCGCAGCGGGGCAGGAAGGCGTCCTTCTGCTCCTGGGTGCCGAACATCTTCAGCGGCTGGGGGACGCCGATCGACTGGTGGGCGGAGAGCAGCGCGCCGACGGCGGCGCTCGCGGAGCCGACCAGGGCGAGGGCCTTGTTGTAGTACAGCTGGGTGAGACCGAGACCGCCGTACTTGGGGTCGATCTTCATGCCGAGGGCGCCGAGCTCCTTCAGGCCCGCCACGACCTCGTCGGGGATGCGGGCCTCGCGCTCGATGCGGGCTCCGTCGACGGTGCTCTCGCAGAACGCGCGCAGCTTGGCGAGGAACTCCTCGCCGCGCCGGACGGACTCGTCGTCGGGGAGCGGATGGGGGTGGATGAGGTCGAGCCGGAAGCGCCCGAGGAACAGTTCCTTGGCGAAGCTGGGCTTGTGCCAGTCCTGTTGCCGGGCGGCCTCCGCCACCTGGCGTGCCTCGCGCTCGGTGACGGTGGTTCGTGAAGTGGTGGGGGCGGACATGAGGCTCACCTCGCCGCGAAGAGGGATGATTGCGGACCGTTCGTTACCGACCAGTGCTACTGGATCGTTGGTACCCGAAACGGGCCGACCCCACCACCCCTCGCGCGTCCGTTCAGCGGATATCCGGCCGGGCGGTCGGCCGATGTCGACCGAGCAGGACGTGGTGTCGAGGCGCTCCGAGCCCTTGAAGACCTCGGTGCCGGAGACGTACTTCTCGTTGCCGAGCAGCTTGCGCCGGACGAGTGCCTGGGTGAAGTCGTCCAGGTTCAGGGTCGCGCCGGTGGTGTTGGTACGACGTACGAAGGAGTACACCTTGTTGCGGTCACCGGCCCGGAGGGGCGGCCCGGTGGCCGCCTTGTCGGTCTTCCAGCCCCAGTGCCGGCCGAGCGCCGCGCCGGCGTAGGACTTGACGTCCGAGTCCTTTCCCTTGCTGTCGTTCGGCCAGGAGTACGACGTCCCCCAGGAGATCGTCGAGCCGGAGCGGGAGTCGCCCCAGGCGCACTGGCTGCCGGTGCTCTTGTCCTGACCCCAGAGGTTGTCATCCCCGCGGTGGACGTCACCCGGCTTCCCGCAGGCGACATCGGACGCCGGACGCACCGTTCCGCCAGGCCGTCCTCGAAGACCACGACGCACTCGCCGCCACCCTTGCCCGGCTGCGCGAGCAGACCCAGAACGGGCACTACGCCTACTACCCTCTCCCCGCCGACCACGCGACGCCGCAGTGGCTGGACAGCGAACAGGCCACCCGCACCCGATGGCACACCCTCGCTTGACCTGCACACAGCCGTAGAAGGATCAGCCGTAGAAGGATCAGCTGGCGTGGGGGGTTCCGCCCGATCAACGGGTCCTCGGGAGGCTGGGACGAGCTCAGGGCTGGTGGCGCATCACTCGATGCCGAGGGGTCCGACGCCCAGGTCCTCACGCATGAGGCGACGCATCTGCGCCATAGCCTTGCGTCGCCGCTCTATCAGGGGCGCGTCGTCGGCGGAACCGACAGCCACTCCACGGGCATAGGCGTCGCGGATCGCGCGCAGGCGGTGGAACGCCTCGTTCCCCGCCTCCACGACCTGCGGGGGGCCCACGAGCCAGAGGCGTTCGCTCGCCGTGTAGATGCCGGTGCCGCGCAGGGCTTCCCGCACCGCCGCGTCGCGTGCCGACTCGGACATGTGGTCGCCGAGGGCGACGGCCCGTATCTCCTCCCCCGCGGCTTTGAGGGCGGAAACGTACTCCGTGTAGACCTCGCGCCGTACTTCCAGAGCGTGCCTGGCTTCCTCCCGCCGCCACCGGTTGCGGTCGGCGATCAGAGTGGCTGCGATGCCGATGACGGCACCGGTCAGTGTGGAGAGCAGGGGCGTCCAGTCCATGTGTCGCAGCTTGTCGAAACCGGTGCGCCGGCACCAGTGCTTTCGCTACGCGTGGCTGTGACACGGCAGGCGATACTGGCCCCATGGCCGTCATGTCTCCCCGCTCGGCCGTCCCCGACGCCGCCAAGGTGCGCCAGGACCTGCAGGCCTTGCTCAACCGGGACCTCCTCATCAGCCAGTGGCCCATCCTGCGCACCCTGATCAGCGGCTTCATCCGCGACGCGTGGGAGGATGCCTTCCCCGAGCTGGCCCGTGCGAAGGCCCCGTGAACCTGTCCCGTACCCGCTGGTCATCACCGGTGGGTACGCCGTGCAGGCCAACGGTCTGCTCGACCGGCTTTCCCAGGACCTGGACGTCGCCACCGAGAACCCCGCCCCGATGGACCAGATCATCCGCACCGTCCGGGCAGGCCTCACCGAACGCGGCTGGACCGTCCGTGAGATCGAGACCGACCCGCTCTCCGCCATGGGCAACATGCCGCAGCCCCACGGGCCCGCCATCCGGTGGCTCGACAACGCCCACACCATCCGGGACCGCTGGCGCGCCCTGGCCGAGGAACGCCGCACCTGTCTTCGGCAGCCATAGCCGGCTGCCGGTCCGGCCTGCCCCCAGCCCCGCCCTGACGAGGATTCCTGAATTTCCCCACCCTCTGTCAGCACCGCTGCCCCGACCTGCTCTTCATCCTCGCCCTGGGCCGTGGCTGATGTCGGTGAGGAGGGCATCAGTCTGGGCTTGGGTGGGTCATTGGCCCTTCTCGGTGAACATGTTGATCAGGCCGTGGGCTGTGTTGTCCGCGGAGTCGATCCCGGGCATCTCGTCGGTGACGGTCTCGGCGCTGCGGCGGAACATGGCCTGCTCGTACTCGCTGAGCGCCGTTTCGATGTCGTCGGGGTGCGCGGCGAGGGCTTCACCGAGTTCGGCGCCGTCGAGCATGGCCAGGTTGGCGCCCTCGCCGTTGGGAGCCGCGAGGTGGGCGGCGTCGCCGAGCAGGGTCACCCCGGGCACCCGGTCCCACCGGTGCCCGGTCGGCAGAGCGTAGAGGGGGCGCCAGACCGGTGCGGTGTCGCTGTCGGTGATCAGTGCGGTGAGTTCCGGTGCCCAGCCGTCGAATTCCTGCGCGATCCGCGCGGTGGCCGTGGCGGCATCGGCGAAATCGACGGCGGCGAACCAGTCCTGCGGCTCGGACAGCCCCACGTAGGCGTGCAGAGTGTCGTCCTTTTCCCGGTGAGCGAAGATCTCCCTGCCCGGCGAGGGAGCGATCAGCATCCCGCCGCCGACCGCTTTCGCGGCGGCCGGGTGCCGTGTGCCGGCGTCGAACAGGTAGGTCTCGACGACCGAAGTGCCGGTGTACTCGGGTGTGGCGGTGGACAGCAGCGGCCGGACCCGTGACCACGCGCCGTCCGCGCCGACCAGCAGGCTGGTGACGACGGTGGTGCCGTCGGCGAACGTCACCTCGTGGCGACCCTCGCCGAGGGCACGGGTGCGGCTGACCTTGTACCCCCACCGCACGGTGCCTGCCGGGAGTGAGTCGAGCAGGACCTGTCGCAGGTCACCGCGCTGCACCTCGGGGCGTCCGCCCGTGCCGTCGTCGGCTTGGTCGAGCAGGACAGTCCCGTCCGGATCGAGGACCCGCAGCGCCTGGCGGCCCTCCAGAACGATGGCGTGGAACTCGTCCATCAGCCCGGCCGCCTTGAGTGCGAGTTGCCCGTTGTAGTCGTGGATGTCGAGCAGTCCGCCCTGCGCGCGCGCCGAGGGAGAGGACTCCGCCTCGTAGACCGTGACCGGGATTCCGTGAACGTGCAGGACGCGGGCCAGCGTGAGTCCGCCGAGTCCGGCGCCGACGATCGTGACTGGGGTGTGCATGGTGGCTCCTTCTGGATCGGGCCGCCCGGTGAGCTCCGGCCGGCCGTCCCTGGAAAGGTGCCAGCCCCCGCCGACGAGCCACCGACATCCGACCGACAGTGCTCCGACATACCACCGGCACCACAGATCAGATGGGCTGCCACTCAGCGCGCCCGCAGCTCACGCGGCGCCCGAGACCCAACTGCCGGTCACGACCGCCGACACCGGAAGCGCCGACGGTACGTTCACGCTGCACTGCACCCCCCATCAGGCAGCCACCCCAATGCCCAAGGCGCCTGCGACAAGCTCGATGCCCTCGCCGCCGAAGGTGGGAGGCACGGCTGCAGATGCGGCTGAGCCGCTACGGGCTGCGCGCCGAGGGGGTGGTGGTGAACCAGGAGCGTGAGCCGGGGGACGACTCTTCGAAGCCCGTCATCGAGTTCGCCGACCTGGCCGGCCGTGGACCAGCCCTGCTCTCAGAGTGAACGGTCGAACGCGTCCTGATCGAGCTGAATCTGCGGCATGTGCATCTCCGCCCACTCGCGCAACTGTGACAGGGGTTGTGCCAACGACTTTCCACGCACGGTGAGCCCGTAGAACACCCGTGGCGGAACGGAAGGCTCGACCCGGCGGGTGACGAGGCCGTCCCGTTCGAGCGACCTCAGGGTCTGCGTCAGCATCTTCTGGGAGATCCCGGTCAGGGCTCGCTTGAGTTCGGTGAAACGAAGTTCGCCATCGGCCTGGTCGAGGGTCAGGACGAGCATGGTCGTCCATTTCGTGCCGACCCGGTCGAGCAGCTGCCTGGTGGGGCAGGCTGCGTCGAAGAGGTCGCCGCGGTGAGGGGTCACCCCGAGGTGACCAGGGTTCCGGGAAGTGCCTCCTTGAACGTCCACGGTCGGTCTCCTATGTTCGCCTGGTATCCGATGGTAACCGACTGGATGAGATGAACGATGTTGACTGCCTACCTGGCGGACGCCCGAGCGCGGTACATCTCGGTGAACGACGTCCGCCTCGCGGTCGAGGTGGCGGGTGAGGGCCCCGCGGTCCTGCTGCTGCACGGCTTTCCGCACACGCGGGCGATCTGGTCCGAAGTCGCGCCGCTGCTGACGGCGGCCGGGCTTCGTGTCGTCGCGCCGGATCTACGCGGTCTGGGCGACAGCGACCGAGCGGCCGGCGGTTACCTGGCGACCGAGCTCGCCGGGGATCTGGTCGGGCTCCTCGACGCGCTTGACATCGACCGGGCGCACGTCGTCGGCATCGACCTCGGCACCGCACCGGCGTTCGCGCTGGCCGCGACCCACGCGCACCGGGTGTCCAGCCTGACGCTGAGTGAGGCGTTGATCGGCACACTGCCCGGAGCCGAATCCTTCACGGCGAGCGGCGCCCCCTGGTGGTTCGGGTTCCACTCGGCTCCGGGCGGGTTCGCCGAGGACCTGCTGGAGGGACGGGAAGACCGCTACATCCGGTTCTTCCTCGACGGCGGAAGCCGCCGCGGGCTCTCGGAGGCGCTGACCGCCCGGATCGTCGAGGCGTACCGTGGGCGGGAGTCCTTGCGGGCCGCTTTCGAGCATTACCGCGCGATGCCCGCGAACGCGGGCTGGATCTCCTCGTGGGTGACGCACAACGTGTTCACACTTCCGGTGCTCACGATCGGCGGAGGCGCGGTCGGCGAGGGCACCGCGCGTCAACTCGCCTCGTTCAGCAGGAAGTTGACGGCCAGCCTGCTGCCCAACGCCGGCCACATCGTTCCGATCGACGAGCCCGAAGAGTTTTCGGCACTGGTAGCGCAGCACGTCAAGTCGGCGGAGGCGCGATCATGACGAACACGCGCACCGTCGTCCTCGGCCCGGTCGAACGTCCACACCGCACCGGCCTCGGAACCAGGCAGGTGACAGCATGAGCCGTGAGCAACGCGAGCAGGTCCGCGAACTCCGGCGGAACTCGCCGCTCGACCTGGGTGGCGATCTCGACGTCCAACGGCCGCTGTTCGAACAGATCCTCAGCTCGCGGCCGGTGCCCACCGACGCCATCGTCGAGAAGCTCGACCTGGCGGGTGTCGCCGCGCTGTCGGTCACGATCAGCGGTGCGCCGCAACCGGTGGGCACCGCGCTCTACTTCCACGGCGGCGCGTTCGCACTGGGTTCGGCGAACAGTTCCTTGGGCTTGGTGACCCAGATCGCCCGGCGATCGGGACTGCGGGTCGTCACGGTGGATTACCGGCTTGCGCCGGAGCACCCGGCACCGGCCGCGGCGACCGATGCCGCGACGTGTTATGAAGCGCTGCTGGACTCGGGTATCCGCGCCGACGAACTGATCGTGATCGGGGAGTCCGCCGGAGGCGGGGTGGCACTGAGACTGCTCACGTCACTGGTGGCGGGAAACCGGCCCGTACCGGCGGGCGCGGTGTTGCTGTCGCCCTGGATCGACTTGACATTGGCCGGCGACTCGATGACAACGCGGGCGTCGGTGGACGTCGCGGTGAATCGCGAAGCGCTCGCCCGGCGCGTGCTCGACTACGCCGGCGAAGGTGCTGCCGCGGCGCGGGAGCACAGCCCGCTGTTCGACGGCCTGCACGGGTTGCCGCCCACTCTCGTGCAGGTCGGAACGCACGAAACACTGCTCGACGACTCCATCCGGCTCGCCTCCCGCCTCGCAGCCGCCGACGTCTCGGTCATCCTCGACATCACCGCGGAAGTGCCACACGTCTTCCAGGGCTTCGCGCCGGTCCTGGACGAGGGCGCGTGGGCGCTCGACCGCGCGGGCCAGTTCGTCCGAACCGCACTGAAACAACCGGCACGCGATCTTCTGCCCGACTGACCCCTGTCATGAGAACTTCCGGCTGCCTCCCGCAGACCTGGTACGCCTCGGACGCCGATCTGCCCGACGTCCGCGACTACGACGTGATCGGCAGCCGCCAGACGTACCTGTACTTCGAGGGCACCCCCTCTTCCCCTGCGGGCACGGCCTGTCCTACGCGTCCTTCGCCTACGCCGGCCTGTCGGCGCACCGGCGGCTCACCCTCGCCCCCGGCGAGCGGGCGGAGGTCTCCTTCGACGTACCGCTCTCGTCACCGGAGTTCGCGGGACGTGGCCGGGGCGGCCGGGTTCTCGAACAGGGCCTGTACGACCCGCTGATCGGCGCGTCCAGCGAGGACGTCCGGCCGCGGACGACCGTCCTGCTCGACGGTGAGCCGCCCGCCCCGAGCCCGGTGGCCCGGCGCGGCCTGGCGTGCGCCGACTTCGACGAGCAGTCCGGCGTCGCGAGCGTGGAGAGGACCCGGACGGCGGGCGACGCGGTGACCCCGGCGAGGAGCGGGACCGGGGAACTGGTCTACCGCCCGGGCGGCCCTTCGCGGCCCGCGACGCGGACATGCCGACGGCCCGGGTCGGGGACCCGGGCCGTCCTGAGGGCGGGGCGCCAGGGCGCGAGCCCTGTCGAGTGCCGAGGCGTCAGCTGTGGTGGGCCGCCTTCGCCAGGGCCGGCACGAAGCGGAGGGCGTTCAGGGTGCCCACGCCCGTGGCCATGTCGTAGCCGTTGACGGCCTTGTAGCCCTTGACGCCTTCGTAGCTGTTGTCGGTGCCGTCGTTGACGTCGACGACGCCCGGGTTCTTCTGCTGGAGAAGGGTGTAGAGGGCCCCGTTGATGTCGCCCAGACGGTGTCCGGCCACCTGGTCGGCGAGGGCGACGATGCCCGAGAAGAGCGGGCTGGCCTCGCTGGTGCCGCCGCTGACGTCCCAGCCGGTGGCGGTCGGGTCGTAGCTGGAGTAGACCCAGGCACCGCCGTTGACCGCGGCGGCCATCGAGATGTCCGGGGTGCCGCGGCGGGTGCCGACGACGTTCTTCACGCCGTTCTGGAAGGACGGCCGCGTGAACACGTGGGACTGGCCGCCGCCGCCCGCGCCGTAGTCGTTGTAGACGCTGTCCGGCTTGACCCGCTCACCCTTGTCGTTCAGGTGGAGCTGGGTGCCGCCGATGGAGGTGACCAACGGGTCCGCCGAAGGCCAGGAGTTGACCCGCTTGTTGTAGTACGTCTTGCCGTCCAGCTTGTTGTCGGTGGCGCCGCCGTCACCGGAGGAGGCGAGGACGGTCACGTGCTTGCGCTGGGCGTCCTCGAAGGCGTACCGCAGCTTCTTGATGCTGGAGAAGTCGCCCCTGCCGAAGCCCGGGAAGGTGTTCTCGGTGGCGCCGAAGCTCTGGCTGATGACGTCGCCGACGCCGTGGTCGATCAGGTACTTCTCGGCGGACATCATCTCCGGCAGACCGGTGGTCCCCTCGGTCTCCGAGACCGCCGTCTCCACCAGGACGATCTTGGCGCCGGGCGCGACGGCGTGGGCCATCTCCACGTCCAGCGTGGTCTCGCCGGCCCAGCCGGTCATGTCGGAGTTCTTGGGGTCGAACGCGGGGACGTGGCCCCACTTGACGACCTTGACCTTGGTGCTGGGCAGCCCGAACTGCTTGCTGTAGACGTCCAGGTCGTGCTGGACGGTCGGCGACCCGAACGAGTCGACGATGACGATCGTCCGGCCCTTGCCCGTGATGCCCTTCTTGTACAGCGGGTTCAGGTTGTACGCGGTGCGGTACTGCAGCGGGTTGTAGCAGTTGATGTGCCACTTGGCCTGGCACTGCGCGATGGGCAGCGGGCTGGCCACGCCGTGGACGAGGGCGTGCCCCGCAACGGCCGGCTGCGCGAAGGTGTGCGGTACGCCGGCGGGCGCGGCGGTGGTGGCGCCGGCCTGGGAGGTGGCCGCCAGTGCGGCGGCGACGAGTGCGACGGTGGCGGCGGACGCCGCGACGCCGCGCCCGGTACGGGCTATGTGCATGTGGTCCCCTGAGTGTCCTGAGACGCCCCGAGCCGGACGAACCGGCTGGACGAACTGGTCAGGCGCATCTCATCGGGAGAGTCATGGACAGAACAAGACTCTTGAACCGCCGATATCAAATCCTTTACCAGCAGGCAGAAAACAGGCTACCCCGGACACTCGCACACGTGAACGGCCGGAGCCCCCGCACAGTGGGCTCCGGCCGTTCCGGCTGACCTGTCCGTGGCAGGTCAGAGCGCGAGACCGGTGAGAACCAGCACGCGCTCGTAGGTGTAGTCCTCCATCGCGAACCGCACGCCCTCGCGGCCCACACCGGACTGCTTGGCACCGCCGTACGGCATCTGGTCGGCGCGGTAGGACGGGACGTCGCCGACCACCACACCGCCGACCTCCAGGGCGCGGTGGGCGCGGAAGGCGACCTGCACGTCGTGGGTGAACACGCCCGCCTGGAGGCCGTACTTGGAGTCGTTGACCGCGGCGAACGCCTCGGCCTCGCCGTCCACCTTCTGCACGGTGAGGACGGGTCCGAAGACCTCCTCGCAGGCGATCGTCGTGTCCGCCGGTACGTCGGTGAGGACGGTCGGCGCGTAGGAGGCGCCGTCGCGGTCGCCACCGGTGAGGAGCGTGGCACCGGCCTCGACGGCCTCCTTGACCCACGACTCGACGCGCTGGGCGGCGTCCTCGCTGACCAGCGGGCCGACGTCGGTCTTGGCGTCGCTCGGGTCACCGGTGACCTGGGCCTCGACGGCGGCGACGATACGCGGCAGCAGACGGTCGTACACCGACGCGTCGGCGATCACGCGCTGCACCGAGATGCAGGACTGGCCGCCCTGGTAGTTGGAGAAGGTCGCGATGCGGGTCGCGGCCCAGTCCAGGTCCGCGTCGGAGGCGTAGTCGCCGAGGACGACCGCGGCTCCGTTGCCGCCCAGCTCCAGCGTGCAGTGCTTGCGCGGCACCGAGTCCATGATCGCGTAGCCGACCTTCTCCGAACCGGTGAAGGAGATGACCGGCAGGCGCTCGTCCTGGACGAGGGCGGGCATGCGGTCGTTGGCGACCGGCAGGATCGACCAGGAGCCGGCCGGCAGCTCGGTCTCGGCGAGCAGCTCGCCGATGACCAGGCCGGACAGCGGGGTGGCCGGGGCCGGCTTGAGGATGATCGGGGCACCGGCGGCGATCGCGGGGGCGACCTTGTGGGCGCACAGGTTCAGCGGGAAGTTGAACGGCGCGATGCCGAGCACGACACCCTTCGGGAAGCGGCGGGTGATGGCCAGCCGGCCCTGGCCGCCGGCGTCGGTGTCGAGCCGCTGGGCCTCGCCGCCGTTGAACCGCCGGGCCTCCTCCGCGGCGAACCGGAACACGGACACGGCCCGGCCGACCTCGCCGCGGGCCCACTTGATGGGCTTGCCGTTCTCGGCGGAGATCAGCTGGGCGATCTCCTCGGTGCGCTCGGCCAGCCGCTTGCTGACGTGGTCGAGGGCGGCGGCGCGCACGTGCGCCGGGGTGGCGGCGAACTCGTCCCGTACGGCGTACGCGGCGGCCACGGCCTCCTCGACCTGGGCGTCGGTCGGCACACTGACCTTGCCGACGAGCCGGCCGTCCCACGGGGAGGTGACGTCGAAGGTGTCCTCGCCGGTGACCTGGCGGCCGGCGAGCCAGAAGGCGTGGGTGGAAGTCATGTCGTGAGTCCCGGCCCTTCCGCGTTGGAGGTGTTCTTTCGGTTCGCTGTCCACGGTAGGGCGGGGACGGCCGGGGGTCGCTTGTCCGAGTCGTAGCACTCGGGGCGGGGGGTGCGCCGGAATGGCGGGGTGGAAGGCGGGGTGGAAGGGGCGGGGTCGACTCCGGTGCCCGGGAGGTGAGCGAGTCCGGGGCGCAGCGCGCGGGGCGCCCCGGGGGCGGTCACTCCGTCGACGTCGCCTTCAGGGCGAGCCACAGCTCCATCCGGACGTCGGGGTCGTCCAGGGACCGGCCCAGGATCTCCTCGACCCGGCGCATCCGGTACCGCAGCGTGTGCCGGTGCACGCCCAGGTCCGCCGCGGCCGCGTCCCACTGCCCGTGCCGCGACAGCCAGGCCCGCAGCGAGGCGACCAGATCCCCCCGCCCCGTCGCGTCGTGCTCGTACAGCGCCCGCAGCAGCCCGTCGGCGAACGCCTTCACCGCGTCGTCGGCCAGCAGCGGCAGCACGGACCCCGCGGCCAGCTGCTCGTGCTCCACCAGCACGCGCCCGCGCCGCCGCGCCACGGACAGCGCCTGCTCGGCCTGCTTGTAGGCCGCCGCGGCGGCGATCGGACCGGCCGGCGCGGACAGGCCGACGACCAGCTCGTCCTCGTCGGACCCGTTCTGCTCGGGCACCGCTCGCGCCGCCTCCAGTGCCGCCGCGTACCGCGTACAGGCGGCCACCGCCGCGCCCCCGTCGGCGGCGAGCACCACCAGCCGGTCCCCTTCGGGCACGACCAGGACGGACTCCCCGGAGCGGGCGGCGGCGGACTCCACGGTCTCCGTCAGCCCGCCCAGCGGATCCCCGCCGGTGCCGGCGGCGGCCAGAGCGGCAGCGGCGGACGCCTGCTGGGCAGCACCGGGCGCCCGCGCCGGGGCGGGCGCGTGGGCATGGGCATGGGCATCCGCGTGCGCCCGCGCGGCCGAGCCGGACACCGACTCGGCGACGATCATCCGGAACGGCGCGTCGAGCAGCCCGCCGTACAGGTCCCCGGCGACGGACCGGGCGTGGTCGGGCTGCCCGGCGAGCAGCATGCGCAGCACCGCCGTGCCGATGCGCTGCTCGGCCGCGTACAGGGAGCGGGAGCGTTCGGTGGTGAGGGTGAGCAGGGCGATGGCGGAGTGGACGGCGTACCGTTCGGCGGTGCCGAGGGCCGCGGCCGTACCCACGGCGAGCGCGGCGCGCGGCCGCCGTCCCGTCCCCAGGGAGTGCAACTCGACCCGGTCCTCGTGATCGGGTCCGCCGACCACGGAGGAGGCCGGAGCGGGCCGTTCCCGCAACCGCTCGACCTCGGCGGTCAGCCGCGCCGCACGCCGCCCGGCCCACTCGGGCGCGGCGGCGACGACGGCACCAGAGGCGTCGTACAGGGCCGCCCACCCGTCGACCTGGGCGGCGAGCGCGCCGAGCAGCCCCTCGGGTCCGGCGTTGAGGGCCTGCTTGGTCAGCTCCCGCTGCGCGGCGAACCCTGCCGTGACGGCGCGGTACTGATCGGCGGCGATGGCGGCGGACACGGCCTTGCTGATGGCGAGGAAGGGGGTGCGGCGGGGGACCTCCAGCAGCGGCAGCCCTTCCTCCCGGGCGGCCTCGACCAGCGCCTCGGGGATCTCCTCGTAGTTCACCCCGACGGCGAACCCGAGCCCGACGACACCGGCCCCGACCAGCCGCTTCACATACCGCCGCATGGCCTCCCGGTCCTCCGCGTCCAGCTTGAGGGCGGTGATCAGCAGCAGCTCGCCGCCCTCCATGTACGGCACGGGGTCGGCCAGCTCGCTGACGTGGGCCCAGCGGACGGGCACGTCGAGGCGGTCCTCGCCCGCGCGCACGGTCAGCTTGAGCGCGGAGTGGTGGACGAGCGAGGCGAGGGTCGGGGGCATGGGGCCTTCACGGTGAGGGAGATCCGGTGATCTTTTGGCCGCGACGTATGAACGGCCTGTGCCGATTCTGCCTCACCGTACGGTCCCGTGCCGCCCCCTCACCCCCGCAGGTCCACCAACAACGGCGGCGCGTGCTCCCCGCGCACACTCGTCAACGACAACACGGCATGCCCCGCCGGCACCCCATGAGCCAACTCAGAAGCCGACCAACGCTCCCGCTCGACCTGCCGCACGGTGACGGCCTCTGTTGTCACCGCCTTGCCGGTCACCAGTTTGCGGAGGGCATGAATGGCGCGTGTCATCGGCTGGTCCGCGAACACGGTGTGCCGGGCCACGTCCCGGGTCTCCACCCACTGTGTGCCCCAGGCGTCCGCGAACCTGCCGCCGTCCCAAGTCGTCACCCCGGAGAACGCCATACGGCAGCCTACGGCCGCGTACAACGGCCCGTGCAACACCTCGGGGACGTCGCCGACCGTACGCAGGGCGAGCACCACGCCCGCGTTGCAGGAACGCAAGCGCTGGATGCGGCGAACGGACTCGGTTGTCACCGCACCGGCGGCATCGTCCAGCACGAGGCAGGCGAAGTGGGTCCGTTCGCCTGCCGACGCCACAGCGCCGAACTGGGCCAGCAGCAGCCGGGTCACGATCCGGGACGCCTCTTCGTGTCCGCGGTGGGGCAGGTCGATACGAACCCGCAGCGGGTGATGGGCGACGGCGCGCAGGGAGAACGGCCGAGTGCTCCCCCCGTCCCCGCCGAAGAACCCGGCGAACGCCGGCCGGTCCAGCACGGCGAGCCGGTCGGCAAGTACCGGCCCGGGATCGCCTGCAGTGCCCGACTGCCGGGCCCGCGCATCGAGTTCGCGGCGCATCACCATGTACTCGTCCCCGGCAAGCGCACCGTGCAGTGCGGCAAGGGCCGAGGGCTCGCCTTCGAGTAGCTCCCGCAGCACGGGCAGAGTCGGGAAGCGACCGTAGGCCGCCCGGTAGGGGCCGAGGAGCTGGGCGAGCGCGGTGACCGCGCGCTGACCGCTCACCGAGTCCAGGTCGCCGGCCAGCCCTTCCGCCAGAACGGCCGCCGCCACGTCGGGGTCGTCGGCGTCCGCGTACGGGTCGAGGTCATGCACGGACGCCGGGTCGCCGAGGCGTACCACCACGTCGTAGGCCGAGTCGGGTCCGAGCGGGGTGCCGGCCGCACACACGGCGACCACGGCGCACTGCCCGGCGAGCGCCTGAAGGCCGAGCGACTCGACGACGGGCCGGATCAGGTGGCGGGTCTTGCCTGAGCCCGAAGGTCCGACGGCCAGCAGAGAGGTGCCCAGGGTGTCCGGCGCGAGAGCGGTTCCGGCACCGCCATAGGCGGGTGGGGTGCGGTCCCCTGCCACCCACTGCCCGATGTGCACCTGCCCCACGAGCAGATCATGCCGCCCGGCCCGGCCGGGCAGGTCACGGTCGCCGGATGGGTGGGTCCAGGCGGCGCCGCCCTCGCGCAGAACCGTGTCGGCGAAGGAGGAGACGCGGGCCCGGGCACGTGCCACGGTCCACATATGGCCGATCCTGGCGCAATCCACGTCGTTCATCCGGCCGGCGTTCACTTCAGCGACGAGCACGTCCGCGGCCTGATACTGACCGGCCTCACGCAGTTCGGGCCACTCCGACGGCCGCCGGTCAACGGCCGGCGACGCGGTGTCGGCCGTCCTGGCCTGCGCCCGCGCAGCAAGCGCCTCTTTTGTCAGGGGCCACCAGCCGCCGATCCGGGCGAACGGCCCCAGCACCAGCAGCGTGATGAGCGCATACAAGCCGTCGGTGACCCACTCCGAGGCGAACACCCCGTAATCGCCGGTGATCAGAACGATCAGGGAGAACAACGGATCCTGAACGGGCAGGGCGTCCCAGCCGAGGCCGAAGGCGTTCGGGAAGACGAAGGCCAGCGCGATCAGCGCACCGAGGGCGGCGATGAGGGCACGAACGGGTTGCTCGCGCTGGGCGACGACGTGCCTGATGATGTCGGGCCAGCTGCCCAGGCGCGCCATGGCGTAGACGAGGATCGCGAAGAACACACCGTCGGCAACCGTCTTGGCCTCGGCACCCTGGTAGCTCTTCGGTGATGTGGTGCCGCTCCACCACCAGTCGTCGGGGGTGAGCAGCCTGAGAACGGTCCACTGGTACGGGAGGCTGCCGTGCCGCCACAATGACCACAGAAGCAGTCCCGCCGCCAGAGGGACGACGAAACCGACAACGGTGACGGGGGCCAGTCGCTGTGTCTGGCGTGCAGCCTTGGGCAGGTGGTAGCCGTAGCGCCAGATACCGGGCTCGACGGCCGGGCGCGGCGTGTCGAGCCAGTCCGCGACGGGCGAGCGGGGATGCGGTGGGCCGGGGGCGTATCCCGGCGGCCCGGCCGACGGCTCCACGTGCGGCGCCCGTGCCGGCCGGGGTGGCACGGCGGGGGCGTCGTACGCCGCACCGTTGTACGGCGTCGCGGGCACACTCCGGGGCGCCGCGGGCACATCCGTCGGCTCCGCTGGGCGCGGTACATGGTGAGCATGTGTGCCCTGCGCGTCCTGGGTTCCGTCGCTGTCCATCGCCCTTGCCCCCTGACCAGCCGCTCCGTCCACCGTCAGCGAGTCAATCTAATGCCCTCGCCAAGGGAGTTCAGCGATTGCACGGCAGGGCACGCGGGGAGATGTGTGCACGCCATCGTGTCGCCCTCCCAGTTCCTCTATATCCACTCCGGACAACCGTTCTCGCCGACAACGCCCACATGGAGCATGCCCACCCCCCACCCCCGGCCCTAGCCTGCGAAGAAAGATAGGTAAGCGGCCGAAAAACGCACCGCCCGGAATCGTCCGGACCGCCCGGTACGCAGATCCACGCAAGATCATCAGGGAGCCCCCAATGACCGCACTTCCGCAGGAGCGCCGCGTCGTCACCGTCATCCCCGGCCCGAAGTCGCAGGAGCTGCAGGCCCGCCGTACCGCCGCGGTCGCGCAGGGCGTGGGCTCCGTGCTGCCCGTCTTCACCACGCGCGCGGGCGGCGGCATCATCGAGGACGTCGACGGCAACCGCCTGATCGACTTCGGCTCCGGTATCGCCGTGACCTCCGTCGGCGCGTCGGCCGAGGCCGTCGTCCGGCGCGCGAGCGCCCAGCTCGCGGACTTCACCCACACCTGTTTCATGGTCACCCCCTACGAGGCGTACGTGGAGGTCGCGGAGGCCCTCGCCGAGCTGACCCCGGGTGACCACGCCAAGAAGTCCGCGCTGTTCAACTCCGGCGCCGAGGCCGTCGAGAACGCCGTCAAGATCGCTCGCGCGTACACCAAGCGGCAGGCCGTGGTGGTCTTCGACCACGGGTACCACGGGCGGACCAACCTGACCATGGCGCTGACGGCGAAGAACATGCCGTACAAGCACGGGTTCGGGCCCTTCGCGCCCGAGGTGTACCGGGTGCCGGTGGCGTACGGCTACCGCTGGCCGACCGGCCCGGAGAACGCCGGCCCGGAGGCCGCCAAGCAGGCCATCGACCAGATCACCAAGCAGGTCGGCCCGGACAACGTGGCCGCGATCATCATCGAGCCGGTGCTCGGTGAGGGCGGCTTCATCGAGCCGGCCAAGGGCTTCCTGCCGGAGATCGTGAAGTTCGCCAACGACAACGGCATCGTGTTCGTCGCCGACGAGATCCAGTCCGGGTTCTGCCGGACCGGCCAGTGGTTCGCCTGTGAGGACGAGGGGATCGTCCCGGACCTCATCACCACCGCCAAGGGCATCGCCGGCGGGCTTCCGCTCGCCGCCGTCACCGGGCGCGCCGAGATCATGGACGCCGCGCACGCCGGCGGGCTCGGTGGTACGTACGGCGGCAACCCCGTCGCCTGCGCGGGTGCGCTCGGTGCCATCGAGACCATGAAGGAGCTCGACCTCAACGGCAAGGCCCGGCGCATCGAGGAGATCATGAAGGGTCGCCTCACCGCCATGGCCGAGAAGTTCGACATCATCGGTGACGTGCGGGGCCGCGGTGCGATGATCGCGATCGAGCTCGTGAAGGACCGCGCCACCAAGGAGCCGAACCCGGAGGCCACCGCCGCGCTCGCCAAGGCCTGCCACGCCGAGGGCGTGCTGGTCCTCACCTGTGGCACCTACGGCAACGTGCTGCGCTTCCTGCCCCCGCTGGTGATCGGCGAGGACCTCCTCAACGAGGGTCTCGACATCATCGAGCAGGCCTTCTCGCGCATCTGAGCGAGTGGCCCGCACCTGCGGCGGGCCCCTGCGGCAGGCCGTGTGAAGAAGGTGTGCGAGGTGGATGGCGGGACGCGATTCCGTCTGCCCAAGCGCCTCGGCCTGCCGTAGGTTCTACCCAGATGAGAGATACACCCCGCCCACAGGGGACTGTGGGCGATTTCAGGGCGGGGCCTCCCCAGCTTCGACCTGGTCGTGCCCTCGCGCACACAACCGGCGCCTGAAGGCTCCGGGATCTCCTCACCGATCGGACGGTCGCCGCCCCAAACCCCCCGGGGCGCGCGACGTTCCGATCCGGACGGCCGCCCCGGAACCACCCCCCCTGTTCCGGGGCGGCCGACCTCCTTCTCTCCGAGCCCGTCTGACAAGCTGAGCGCCGTGTCGACCGCAGTCCGCCGCGCCCCGCTCCTCGGCCTCCCGGCCGTCCTCTTCGCGCTCATCACCTGGCAGGTGGCCGTTCACGGCCCGCTGCTGCGCCTGGACGCCCGTCTCAGCCGGGCCCTCGTCCATCCGGACCGGTTCTCGGGGTTCCTCTCCGACCTCGGAGACATCCAGGTCGCCGTCCCCGCGCTGGTCCTGGCCCTGGGGTACGCGGCCGGGCGGGGCCGTGCGGCCGGCGCGGACCGGTGGTGGCTGCCGCCGCTCGCCGCGGCCGTGCTGATGGCGCTGGTCCCGGCGGTCGTCGTACCGCTCAAGGACTGGACCGCGCGGCCGGGGACGCCCGTGATGCCCCCGGGGTCGGGGTACTACCCCTCCGGCCACACCACCACGGCGGCCGTCGCCTACGGCTCCGCGACCCTGCTCCTCCTCCCCTGGCTGCGCTCCGCGGCCGCCCGCCGTGCCCTGGTCGTGGGGTGCGCGGCCCTCGTGCTCGGGGTGTCGTACGGCCTGGTCCGCCGCGGCTATCACTGGCCGCTGGACGTGGTGGCCGGCTGGTGTCTGGGCACCGTGCTGCTGGCCGCCCTGGCCCTGCTCGCCGGCCGCGTCAGCCGAAGTACGCGTCGAAGTTCTTCTGGAACTCCCAGTTCGCGTAGCGGTCCCAGTTCACCGACCACGTCATCAGACCCCGCAGCGAGGGCCAGGTTCCGTGGGTCGCGTACGCGCCGCAGTCCGTCTTCTTCGTCAGACAGTCCAGGGCCCTGGTGACCTCGGCGGGAGCCACGTAGCCGTTGCCCGCGTTCGTCGACGCCGGCATGCCGATGGCCACCTGGTCGGGGCGCAGGGGCGGGAACACGTGGTCCGGGTCGCCCGCGACCGGGAAGCCGGTGAGCAGCATGTCGGTCATGGCGATGTGGAAGTCGGCGCCGCCCATGGAGTGGTACTGGTTGTCCAGGCCCATGACCGGGCCCGAGTTGTAGTCCTGGACGTGCAGCAGCGTGAGGTCGTCGCGCAGGGCGTGGATCACCGGGAGGTACGCGCCGCAGCGCGGGTCCTGGCCGCCCCACTTGCCGGTGCCGTAGTACTGGTAGCCGTTCTGCACGAAGAAGGTCTCCGGGGCCATGGTCAGCACGAACTTGGCGCCGTAGGCGGCCTTCAGGGTCTTCAGGGCCGAGATGAGGTTCACGATCACGGGTGTCGTGGGGTGTCTGAAGTCGGTGTCGTTCGCGTCCAGGGAGAGCGAGTGGCCCTCGAAGTCGATGTCGAGGCCGTCGAGGCCGTAGGTGTCGATGATGTCCGAGACCGAGGAGACGAAGGCGTCACGGGCCGCGGTGGTCGTCAGCTGGACCTGGCCGTTCTGGCCGCCGATCGAGATCAGCACCTTCTTGCCGGCCGCCTGCTTGGCCCTGATCGCCGCCTTGAAGTCGGCGTCGCTCTCGGCGTTCGGGCACTCGGTGACCGGGCAGCGGTGGAAGCGGATGTCGCCGGAGGTGGCCGAGGTGGGCTCGCCGAAGGCGAGGTCGATGACGTCCCAGCTGTCGGGCACGTCGGCGAGGCGGGTGTAGCCGGAGCCGTTGGCGAAGCTTGCGTGGAGGTAGCCGACCAGGGCGTGCGCCGGCAGGTCGGTCGAGCCGCCGCCGGATCCTGCCGTGGTCGTCGCGGTCACCGCGGCCGACTTGGCGGACTCGCCGGCGTCGTTGCTCGCGGTGACCTGGAAGCTGTACGCCGTCGAGGGCGCGAGTCCGGTGACGGTGGCCGAAGTGCCGCTCACCGTCTGGACCTTGACCCCGCCGCGGTAGACGGCGTAACTCGTGGCGCCGGTCACCGCCGACCAGGACAGCGCCACGGAGGAGGAGGTGACCGTGCCGGTTCCGAGGCCGGTCGGCGCGGCGGGTGGCTGCCCGGTGCTCGCGCCCGGGCCGACCAGGGAGATGTCGTCGGCCTGGTAGGCGCCGGTGCCGTACCAGCCGTGCGTGGAGATGGTGACCTTCGTCGTGGCGGCGCCGGTGGTGAAGGTGGTCGTGAGCTTCTGCCAGTCGGGGGCGGACTGGGTCCAGGCCGAGACGTCGGTGGTGCCGGTGCCGGTCGCACCGAGGTAGACGTACGAGCCGCGGACGTATCCGGACAGGGTGTACGACGCGTTGGGCCGGACCGTCACCGTCTGCGCGCACTGGGCGTCGTCGCTGCCGGCCGGGGTCGCCTGCAGGGCGGAACTCCCGCTGTGCACGGGCGAGTTAACGGCCGTTCCGCTGCCGGCGGTGCAGGTCCAGCCGGTCAGGCCGGACTCGAAGCCGCCGTTCGTCGCGAGGTCCGCGTCGGCCGCACGGGCGGCCGACGAGAGCGCGGTGACACCGGGCACGGCCAGCAGGGCGGCCGCGAGCAGGGCGAGGACGGATCCGGGGCGTCTGGCGCGTTCCACAGGGGCCTCCGTGGCGGGGAGTTGGAGGAGCGGAGCGCACACAATTTGGTCCAGACCAATCCCGTTGTCAAGGTGTACGACCGCCACCCGTACGACCGCCACCCGTACGACCGCTACCCGTACGGCCGTTACCGGTACGGCCGCTACCCGTCCCCGTCCCGCTTCCCGGCCAGCCCCGCAGCCGCCTCGTGCATCGCCAGCTCCAGCAGCGCCGGGTCGGTCAGCGTGCCGGCGCCGTCCGGCGGCATCAGCCAGCGCACACCCCGGGCCGCCCGGCCGGGATGGGGCACGACGATCCAGGTGCCGGTGCCGGCGGTACGGATGCCGGTGCCGAGCCAGCGTGCCGCGGTGCCCGGGGGCACGAAGAACCCGACCCGGTGGTCGCCGAAGTCGGCGAGCACCGGGCCGGGCCGGTCGAGGATCCGGGTGAGCACGTCCAGGGTCGGGTAGCCGAGCTCCCCCGGCAGGATCAACACGTCCCACGCCCTGCCGGCCGGCAGCAGGGCCACCCCGAGGGGGTTGCGTTCCCACTCCCAGCGGCAGGCCTCGGGATCCGGTGCGACGGATGCGAGCCATTCGACGGCCGTCTTCGCCCCAGTCACCAGAAAGCCTCCCTCTTCTCTCGCCCGACCGTTCCGCGCGGTCGCGCCAGAGGAGAGAGGGAGGCCTTCCGGGGAGCATTACGCGGATTCCACGCCCGCTTCGAGTGACCTAGGTCACATTTCAGTCCTCATCGTGGCTTGACGCAGCCCGGAGGGGCAGGGGGAAGACCGCGCTTGCGCTCAGCTGTCGAAGCCCAGCCCCAGCCGGTCCATCGCCCGCAGCCACAGGTTGCGGCGGCCGCCGTGCGCGTCCGCGCGGGCCAGGGACCACTTGGTGAGCGCGATTCCGGTCCAGGCGAACGGCTCCGGCGGGAACGGCAGCGGCTTCTTGCGGACCATCTCCAGCTCCGTCCGCTCGGTGCGCTCCCCGTC
This sequence comes from Streptomyces durhamensis, assembly GCF_000725475.1. Taxonomy (NCBI): domain Bacteria; kingdom Bacillati; phylum Actinomycetota; class Actinomycetes; order Kitasatosporales; family Streptomycetaceae; genus Streptomyces; species Streptomyces durhamensis. The sequence continues at coordinate 183,347 of NZ_JNXR01000014.1, read as the reverse complement.
CAGCAGGTCCAGCATCACGTCCGCGCCGAAACGGGTGGCGCCCACTCCCAGGCCCGTGTAGCCCGCCGCGTACGCGACCTTCCCCTGGTGTGCCGTGCCGAAGAACGCCGAGAAGCGCGAGCAGGTGTCGATCGCGCCGCCCCAGGCGTGGGTGAAGCGGACGCCCTCCAGCTGCGGGAAACAGGTGAAGAAGTGGCCCGCGAGCTTGGCGTAGGTCTCCGGCCGGTCGTCGTACTCGGCGCGCACCCGGCCGCCGTAGTGGTGGATCGCGTCGTAGCCGCCCCACAGGATCCGGTTGTCGGCGGACAGCCGGAAGTAGTGGAACTGGTTGGCGCTGTCCCCGAGCCCCTGCCGGTTCTTCCAGCCGATCGAGGCCAGTTGGTCGGTGCTCAGCGGCTCGGTCATCAGCGCGTAGTCGTAGACCGGGACGGTGTAGGAGCGCACGCGGCGCAGCAGGCTCGGGAAGATGTTCGTGCCGAGCGCGACCTGCCGGGCGCGGACCGCGCCGTACGGGGTGCGTACGGCCATCCCGGCGCCGTACTGCTTCAGGCTCAGCGCGGGTGTGTGCTCGTACACCCGTACCCCGAGCCGCAGACACGCCCGCTTCAGACCCCAGGCCAGCTTGGCCGGGTGCAGCATGGCCACGCCCCGGCGGTCCCACAGGCCGGCCTCGAAGGTGGGCGAGTTCACCTGCTCGCGCACGGCGTCGGCGTCCAGGAACTCGACGCCGTCCGCGAGGCCCTTCTCCTCCAGCTCCCGGTGCCAGTCGCGCAGTTCCCAGGCCTGGTAGGTCTCGGTGGCGACGTCGATCTCGCCGGTGCGCTCGAAGTCGCAGTCGATGCCGTGCCGGGCGACCGCGGCCTCGATCTCGTCGAGGTTGCGCCGGCCCAGCTCCTCCAGCCGCTGGATCTCGTCGGGCCAACGGGTCAGCCCGTTGGGCAGGCCGTGCGTGAGGGAGGCGGCGCAGAAGCCGCCGTTGCGGCCGGAGGCGGCCCAGCCCACCTCGCGGCCTTCCAGCAGCACCACGTCGCGCTGCGGGTCGCGCTCCTTGGCGTTCAGCGCGGTCCACAGCCCGCTGTAGCCGCCGCCGACGACCAGCAGGTCGCAGGTGTCGGTGCCGGTGAGGGCGGGCTCGGCGGCGGGCTTACCGGGGTCTTCCAGCCAGTACGGGACCGGCTGGGCTTCGGAGAGAGAGGAGATCCAGCTGTCTTTGCCACGGCTCATGGCGCTTGGGGCCATGATTTCAACTCCCTACAGAGGACTTTCCGGAAAAGGCCTATGCCTTTTGCTTGTTACGGCGGTTGCTGATGACCATCGAGGTCAGGACGAAGAGCACGGCGACGAGGAACATGGCCGTGCCGATGACGTTGATCTGGACGGGCGTGCCGCGCTGCGCCGAACCCCACACGAACATGGGGAAGGTGACGGTCGAGCCGGCGTTGAAGTTGGTGATGATGAAGTCGTCGAAGGACAGCGCGAACGACAGCAGCGCGCCCGCGGCGATGCCGGGTGCCGCGATCGGCAGGGTGACCCGCAGGAAGGTCTGCACGGGGCCGGCGTACAGGTCCCGGGCGGCCTCCTCCAGGCGCGGGTCCATCGACATCACACGTGCCTTGACCGCGGTGACGACGAAGCTGAGGCAGAACATGATGTGGGCGATGAGGATCGTCATGAAGCCGAGCTGTGCGCCCATGTTGAGGAACAGGGTGAGCAGCGAGGCGGCCATGACGACCTCGGGCATCGCCATCGGCAGGAAGATCAGCGAGTTCACGGCGCCGCGGGCCCGGAAGCGGTAGCGGACCAGCGCGAAGGCGATCATCGTGCCGAGCAGGGTGGCGCCGATCGTCGCCCACACGGCGATCTGGAGGCTGATGGACAGCGAGCCGCACATGTCGGCGACGCCGCACGGCTGCTTCCAGGCGTCCAGCGAGAACTGCTGCCACTCGTAGTTGAAGCGCCCCTTCGGCTTGTTGAAGGAGAACACGGTGACGATGACGTTGGGCAGCAGCAGGTACGCGAGCGTCAGCAGTCCAGCGATGACGACGAGACGGCGCTTGAGCCAGGTGACGAAGGGCATCAGACCAGATCCTCCGTCCCGGAGCGGCGAATGTAGATCGTGACCATGGCCAGGATCGCGGCCATGAGGATGAAGGAGAGGGCCGCGGCGGTCGGGTAGTCCAGGATCCGCAGGAACTGCGTCTGGATGACGTTGCCGATCATGCGGGTGTCGGTGGAGCCGAGCAGTTCGGCGTTGACGTAGTCGCCGGCCGCGGGGATGAAGGTCAGCAGCGTGCCGGAGACGACGCCCGGCATCGACAGCGGGAAGGTGACCTTGCGGAAGGTGGTCCAGGGCTTGGCGTACAGGTCGCCGGCCGCCTCGTGCAGCCGCCCGTCGATCCGCTCCAGCGAGGTGTACAGCGGCAGGATCATGAACGGCAGGAAGTTGTACGTCAGACCGCAGACGACCGCCAGGGGTGTGGCGAGCACGCGGTCGCCGGCCGTCCAGCCGAGGAAGCTGGTGAGGTCCAGGATGTGCAGCGAGTTCAGGGTGTGCACGACCGGGCCGTTGTCCGCGAGGATCGTCTTCCAGGCCAGGGTCCGGATCAGGAAGCTGGTGAAGAACGGCGCGATCACCAGGATCATCAGCAGGTTCTTCCAGCGGCCCGCGCGGAAGGCGATGAGGTAGGCCAGCGGGTAGCCGAGCAGCAGGCACAGCACGGTCGCGGCGGCCGCGTAGAAGACCGAGCGCAGGAACTGCGGCCAGTACTCGCTGAGCGCGTTCCAGTAGGTCACGAAGTGCCAGGTGACCTTGTAGCCCTCCTCCAGGGAGCCCGTCTGCACGGAGGTGGAGGCCTGGTAGATCATCGGCAGCGCGAAGAAGACGACCAGCCACAGCATGCCGGGCAGCAGCAGCCAGTACGGGGTGAACCGGCCGCGCTTGCGTGGGGGCTTCTTCTCCGGTGCGGTGGGGGCGAGAGGCGGGGGCGCCTCGGTGAGCGTCGACATCAGGCGGCCGCCTCTTCCTCGGTGCCCGCGTCGATGTCCTGGGCCGCGTCCAGGCCGAACGTGTGTGCCGGGCTCCAGTGCAGGACGACGTCCGCGCCGGGGACGAGCCGGCCGTCGCGCTCGACGTTCTGGACGTACACCGACAGCTCGTCGCAGACAGGGCTGTCGATCACGTACTGGGTGGAGACACCGATGAAGCTGGCGTCGGCGATCCTGCCGGTGAGGCGGTTGCGGCCTTCGGGGATCTCGCCCGCGTCGTCGGCGTGCGTGAGGGAGATCTTCTCGGGGCGGATGCCGACCAGCACCTTGCCGCCGGTCGTCGTCGGGGCGGAACATCGCGCCTCGGGCAGCACCAGCTTGCCGCCGCCCGCCTTGAGCACGATGTCGTCGCCGTTCTTCGTGTCGACCTCGGCCTCGATGAGGTTGGAGGTGCCGAGGAAGTTCGCGACGAACGTCGTCTGCGGGTTCTCGTACAGGTCGCTCGGGGAGCCGAGCTGCTCGACGCGGCCGGCGTTCATCACGGCGACCGTGTCGGCCATGGTCATGGCCTCCTCCTGGTCGTGCGTGACGTGCACGAAGGTGATGCCGACCTCGGTCTGGATGCGCTTGAGCTCCAGCTGCATCTGGCGGCGCAGCTTGAGGTCGAGAGCGCCGAGGGGCTCGTCGAGGAGGAGCACCTTCGGGTGGTTGATCAGCGCGCGGGCGACGGCGACGCGCTGCTGCTGGCCGCCGGAGAGCTGGTGCGGCTTCTTGCGGGCCTGCTCACCGAGCTGGACCAGCTCCAGCATCTCCTCGACCTGCTTCTTCACGCTCTTGATGCCGCGCCGGCGCAGGCCGAAGGCGACGTTCTCGAAGATGTCGAGGTGCGGGAAGAGGGCGTAGGACTGGAAGACCGTGTTCACCGGGCGCTTGTACGGCGGCAGGTGGGTGACGTCCTGGTCGCCGAGGCGCACGGTCCCGGAGGAAGGTTCCTCCAGGCCGGCGATCATGCGCAGGGTGGTGGTCTTGCCGCAGCCGGAGGCGCCGAGCAGGGCGAAGAAGGAGCCCTGCGGCACGGTCAGGTCGAGCGGCTGTACGGCGGTGAAGCCGTTGTCGTAGGTCTTGCTGATACCGGAGAGGCGGACGTCGCCGCTGTTGTCTGGTGTCGTCATCGTCGTCGTCACGCCCCTGTGAGCTTCGAGAACTTCTGCTGGTAGGTCGTCTCTTCCTTCTGCGTCAGCGCGCGGAAGGCATGGGACCTCGCCTGCATGGCCTTGTCGGGAATGATCAGCGGGTTGCTCGCCGCCGTCTTGTCGATCTTCGCAAGGTAGGGCTGTACGTTCGCGACGGGACTCACGTAGTTGATGTACGCGGCCAGCTCGGCGGCCGGGCCCGGCTCGTAGTAGTAGTCGATGAGCCGCTCGGCGTTCGTCTTGTGGCGTGCCCTGTTGGGGATCAGCATGTTGTCGGTCGACGTCATGTAGCCGGCGTCCGGGATGACGTAGCCGACGTGCGGGTTGTCCGACTGGAGCTGGACGATGTCGCCGCCCCAGGCCACGCAGGCGGCGAGGTCGCCCTTGGTGAGGTCCGAGGTGTAGTCGTTGCCGGTGAAGCGGCGGATCTGGCCCTTGTCGACGGCCTGCTGCAGGCGGGCGATCACCTTGTCGTAGTCGTCGGCGGTGAACTTCGCCGGGTCGACGCCCATGTCGAGCATGGTCATGCCGACGCTGTCGCGCATCTCCGTCAGGAAGCCGACACGGCCCTTGAGCTTGGGGTTGTCGAGCAGGTCGGAGATCGACTTCACCTCGACGCCGTCGAGCGCCTGCTTGTTGAACGCGATGACGGTCGAGATGCCCTGCCACGGGTACGAGTAGGCGCGGCCCGGGTCCCAGTCGGGGTCGCGGAACTGGTCCGAGAGGTTGGCGAAGGCGTGCGGCAGGTTGGACGCGTCCAGTTTCTGGACGTACCCGAGGCGGATCATGCGGGCGGCCAGCCAGTCGGTGAGGACGATGAGGTCACGGCCGGTGTCCTGGCCGGCGGCGAGCTGCGGCTGGATCTTGCCGAAGAACTCGTCGTTGTCGTTGATGTCCTCGGTGTACTTGACCTGGATGCCGGTCCGCCGGGCGAACGTGTCGAGCGTGGGATGGCGCTTGCCCTTGTCGTCCACGTCGATGTACTCGGGCCAGTTGGAGAAGTTGACGACCTTCTCCTTGGCCGAGTGGTCGTCGGCGGACACACCGCCCTGCGTCTTCGTGGCCGCGGGGATGCCACAGGCGCTCAGCGCCCCGAGTCCGCCGACCGCGAGCGCGCCGCCCGCGGAGGCCCGCAGCAGCGACCGGCGGGTCATCGCGGCCCGGCCGTCGCGCAGACTGCGCCGCATCGCGGCGACTTCGACCGGTGTCGGGCGGTCGGGCTCGTACTGCTCCATGCGCGTGGTGCCTTTCGGGAGGAAGGGGTCGGTCGGCCTGGTCGAGGGCCATCGTCACGCCCGGCGGCTGCCGGTGAATCGGCTGCTACCGGTCCCCGAAGATCGTGCGGTGCCAGTCCTTCCTGGCGACCGCGGTGTTGTCGAACATAACGTGCTTGACCTGGGTGTACTCCTCGAAGGAGTACGCCGACATGTCCTTGCCGAAGCCCGAGGCCTTGTAGCCTCCGTGGGGCATCTCGCTGATGATCGGGATGTGGTCGTTGATCCACACGCAGCCCGCCTTGATCTCGCGGCTGGCGCGGTTGGCGCGGTAGACGTTCGTGCTCCACGCGGAGGCGGCGAGGCCGAAGGGGGTGTCGTTGGCCAGCCGGATGCCCTCATCATCACTGTCGAACGGCAGCACGACCAGTACCGGACCGAAGATCTCGGACTGGACGATCTCGCTGTCCTGTGCCGCGTCGGCGATCAGGGTGGGTCGGTAGTAGGCGCCGTCCTCCAGGTCGCCCTTCGGTGCCTCACCGCCGGTCACCACGCGCGCGTAGGCACGCGCCCGGTCCACGAAGGCCGCGACCCGGTCCCGCTGGACGTGCGAGATGAGCGGACCGAGATCGGTACCGGCGGCGAAGGGGTCGCCCAGCCGCACGGTCTCCATCAGGGCGGCGGTCCGCTCCACGAACGCGTCGTAGAGCGGGCGCTGCACGTACGCGCGCGTGGCGGCCGTGCAGTCCTGCCCGGTGTTGATGAGCGCACCGGCGACCGCGCCGTGGACGGCGGCCTCCAGATCGGCGTCGTCGAAGACCACGAAGGGTGCCTTGCCGCCCAGCTCCAGATGGAGCCGCTTGACGGTGGCGGTGGCGACCTCGGCGACGCGCTTGCCGACGGGGGTGGAGCCGGTGAAGGAGGTCATGGCGACATCGGGGTGGCCGACGAGGTGCTCCCCCGCCTCCCTCCCGGTCCCGGTGACTATGTTGATCACGCCGTCGGGGATACCGGCGTCCGTGGCGGCCTGGGCGAAGAGCAGCGAGGTGAGCGGGGTCAGCTCGGCCGGCTTCAGCACGATGGTGTTGCCGGCGGCGATCGCCGGGAGGATCTTCCAGGCAGCCATCTGCAGCGGGTAGTTCCAGGGCGCGATGGAGCCCACCACGCCGATCGGCTCGCGCCGGACGTAGGACGTGTGGTCGCCCGAGTACTCACCGGCGGACTGCCCCTGCAGATGCCGGGCGGCGCCCGCGAAGAAGGCGATGTTGTCGATGGTCCCGGGGACGTCGAACTCGCGGGTCAGCTTGAGCGGCTTGCCGCACTGCAGCGACTCGGCGCGGGCGAAGTCCTCGGCGCGCTCGGCGAGCACGGCGGCGAACCGGTGCAGCGCGTCCGAGCGTTCGCCCGGGGTGGCCGCGGCCCAGCCCGGGAAGGCCGCGCGCGCGGCGGCGACGGCCGCGTCGACGTCATCGGTGCCGGCCAGCTCGTAGGTGTACACCTCCTCACCGGTGGCGGGGTCGACCACGGCGTGGGTACGGCCCGAGGTGCCCTTGGTCAGCCGGCCCGCGATGAACTGCGCGCCCTCGGCGAACCGGTCCTCGGCGGGGAATCGTTCCGGGGTGGCGGTGCCCGGGTTGTGCATGTCGCTCTCCTCCGCCGTTTGCCCCGTCCCGGGGGGTGGGTGGCGTAGCTCCAGCTCGATTTGAGTGCCGATCCTGACAGAGAGAGTGCACTCCAACAAGTGATTCCGTTGTTGCCTTTTGGTTACGCAACGGAATCTGTCGACCAGGTGTCGAGTGTGGAGGGAAAAGGCCGGACGGAGTGTCAGTGGTACGTGCCACACTCGCGTGCATGGGGAAGATCGACGGGTTGGAAGCCCTGATCAGCGAGGTCCGGGCAGGGGCCCGGATCAGGTATCTGCACTTCTGGGGGCACCGGCCGCGGCCGGACGGCAGGATCGGCGCGAGCTGTCTGAGCCAGTGGTGGCCGTCACCGTTCGTGGCGGACGGGGTGGAGTACGCGACGGCCGAGCACTGGATGATGGCCGGCAAGGCGCGGCTGTTCGGGGACGCGGAGGCGGAGCGCCGGGTGCTGGCCGCGGAGCATCCTGCGCAGGTCAAGAAGGAGGGCCGGCTGGTCCGGGGCTTCGACGAGGCGGTGTGGGAGCGGGAGCGCTTCCGGATCGTGGTCGAGGGCAGCGTCCACAAGTTCGCGGCGGACGACGATCTGCGGGCGTTCCTGCTGGGCACGGGCGACCGGGTCCTGGTGGAGGCGAGCCCCTTGGACCGTGTATGGGGCATCGGCCTCGCGGCGGACGACGAGGCGGCCTCGGATCCGGAGCGGTGGCGCGGACCGAACCTGCTGGGTTTCGCGCTGATGGAGGCGCGGGAGCGGTTGGCGGGGGCAGGGGCCTGAGCGGGCCGGAGCCGGGGGCCCGGCCGACATGCTGAGGGGCCGGCCTGACGGCCGGCCCCCGTGTCGCCTCCCGGCCCGCCGGGACGTCAGAACGTGCTGACGCCCAACATGCTGGCGAAGAACGCGAAGACCAGCAGCGGCAGGAGCACGGTGGCGATGATGCCGCAGACGAGACCGGCGGTCGCCGCGCCCTTGTTGGTGGCCTCACCCCGGTTGGCCTTGCCCCTGCCGATGGCACCGAAGATGATCGCCAGGATGCCCAGGATCATCCCGAGGATCTCCATGGCGATGGTGAGGCTGCAGACCACTCCGATGATGCCCAGCACCAGTCCCGTGGTCCCCATGCCGTTGCTCGGCTGCATCGGCATCGCGTAGCCGGGGCCCTGCGGGTACGCCGTGGGCGGGGCGGCCGGGTAGGACGGCCCCGGCCCCGCCTGGGGGTAGCCGTAGCCGGGCCCGGGCTGCTGCGGGTATCCGTATCCCGGCGGCTGCTGCGGAGCCGGCGGACCGTATCCACCGGCTCCGGGGTTGATGTTGGACATGACGCGCTTTCCCCTCCGTTGACGATCGAGGGCATCGTAATGGCCGCGCGCGACGGGAGGGAGCGGGTTCCGGCCGACCGGCGCCCGAACGGCCAGGACCCGATGGAATCAGCGGCCGGTGGCCACCGTCACCGAGACACCGCGGGCGGAGTCGTCGTCGTACGGGCCGGAGTGTGTGCGGCCCTCATGGATGGCGGCGGTGATGCCGATCGCCAGCAGGACGATCACGGCGATGCCGACCACGATGCCGATGATGCCCATGATCAGACCCGCCTGGGCCTGGCCGTGGTTGGTGGCCTCGCCGAGCTGGGCCCGCTTGCGGCCCTTGATGCCGAAGACCACCGCGAGGATGCCCAGCACCACCGAGACCACGCCGTACATGCAGAACAGGCACAGGGAGAGGATGCCGAGCACCATCGCCGCGACGCCCATGCCGTTCTGCGGGGCCATCGGCATACCGGTCCAGCCGTAGCCCGCGGGGTAGCCGGGGTAGCCGTAGCCGCCGGGAGCGGGGGGTGCGGGTATACCGGGGCCCGAGGGCGCGATCGGCGGCGGCGGTACGGCCTCGCCGCCCATCGGGGCCGCGCCGGGTATGCCGAAACCGGGAGCGGCCGCGGGCGGGGCGAAGCCGTCGGGCTGCAGGGAGGTCATGGTCGCCTGGTCGTGCACGGACGGCGGCCGCACGGGCGGCTGGTCCTGGGGCTCGCCCGGCTTCTTCTCCAGCGAAGGCCGGTGCTCGGGCGGCGCCCACGGGTTGTAGTCGCCCCCCGCGGCCCCACTCGGCTGCGCTCCGTCGCTCACGGGCATGTCCCCCTCGGTCGTTCGTGCCGCCATGCTACGGCCTCACCTCCGCACCCCTGCGGCCCGGTACCCCGGATTCCCGCAGCGCACGGGCCGCGCGGTGGATCCCGGGACGCGGATCCGGAGCCAGTACCTCCGCGACGCCCCGGGCCCGCCGGAAGGACCCTTCGCCGGCAGACCGCCCCGCACCCCGCACCGACCAGCCGGCCCTGACCCCGCGGACCGCCCCGCACCCGCCACCCCGTACCCCCTCCCCGCCTACGATGTGCTGCGTACCGCCGATCAGCCGATCACCCGCGCCGCGCCCGTACCGGGGCGCCGGCGCCCTGTCCGGGGAGGACCCCATGACCGACAGCAGCTCCGTACCCGCCGCCGGCACCGCCGACCGGGACCTGCGGACCTTCATCGCCGGGCTGCCCAAGGCCGAACTGCACGTCCACCACGTCGGCTCCGCCTCCCCGCGCATCGTCTCGGAGCTGGCCGCCCGCCACCCCGACTCCAAGGTGCCCTCCGACCCCGAGGCCCTGGCCGACTTCTTCACGTTCACGGACTTCGCCCACTTCATCGACGTGTACCTGTCGGTCGTGGACCTCATCCGCACCCCGGAGGACGTCCGGCTGCTCACCTACGAGGTCGCCCGCGATCTGGCCCGCCAGCAGGTGCGGTACGCCGAGCTGACCATCACCCCCTTCTCCTCCACCCGGCGCGGCATCGACGAGCTGGCCTTCATGGCGGCGATCGAGGACGCCCGCAAGGCGGCCGAGGCCGAGTTCGGGACCGTGCTGCGCTGGTGCTTCGACATCCCCGGCGAGGCCGGGCTGGAGTCCGCCGAGGAGACGGCACGGCTCGCCACCGACGACCGCATCCGCCCGGAGGGGCTCGTGTCGTTCGGGCTCGGCGGGCCCGAGATCGGCGTGCCCCGGCCGCAGTTCAAGCCGTACTTCGACCGGGCCATCGCCGCGGGCCTGCACTCCGTGCCGCACGCCGGCGAGACCACCGGCCCCGAGACGGTGTGGGACGCGCTGACCGAGCTGCGCGCGGAGCGCATCGGGCACGGCACCAGCTCCGCCCAGGACCCCAGGCTGCTCGCGCACCTCGCCGAGCACCGCATCCCGCTGGAGGTCTGCCCGACCTCCAACATCGCCACCCGCGCGGTCACCACCCTGGACGAGCACCCGCTCAAGGACTTCGTGCAGGCGGGGGTACTGGTCACGATCAACTCCGACGACCCGCCGATGTTCGGCACGGACCTCAACAACGAGTACGCGGTGGCCGCCCGGCTGCTGGACCTGGACGAGCGGGGCCTCGCCGACCTCGCCAGGAACGCGGTGGAGGCGTCCTTCCTGGACGCGCCGGGCAAGGCCAGGATCGCGGCGGAGATCGACGCGTACACCAGCACCTGGCTCGCCTCCTGACGCCCACCACAATGGGGGTCATGCAGACCGTGACCGCCGTGGCCCACCGCGGCGACCCCTACCGCTTCCGCGAGAACACCGTCGACTCGTTGCGCTCCGCGCTCGACCGAGGCGCGGACGCGGTCGAGATCGACGTACGGCTCACCCGCGACGGCGTCCCCGTGCTGCTGCACGACGAGACGCTCAAGCGGCTGTGGGAACTCGACCGGCCGCTGGGCGCGTTGTCCGCCGCGGAGCTGCGCGGGCTCACGTCGGGCGGGGTGCCGACGCTCGCGGAGGCACTGGCCGCGACCGGCGACCGCCGGGTGATGGTGGACCTGTGCGGGCGGCCCGGTCGGCGGATGGTGGACCGGATCATGGACGTGGTCCGGCAGAGCGGGGCCCGCGAGCGCGTCTACTACTGCGCGGGCGCCGAGGCGATGCTCGCCGTCCGCGCCGCCGATCCGGCCGCCGAGATCGCCCTGACCTGGACGACCCTCGCCCCGCCCCGGCCCGCGCTGCTGGACGTGATCCGCCCGCGCTGGCTCAACTACCGCTTCTCCCTGGTGAGCCGCGAACTGGCGGCCCGCGTCCACCACGGCGGGCACCTGCTGTCCGTGTGGACGCCGGACACCCGCCGCTCGCTGAGCCGCCTGCTGGACCTGGGCGTCGACTCGATCACCACGAACCGCGTCGACGTCCTGCACGCCCTGCGCAACGGCGGCTGAGCACCGCACCGGCGGGGGTTCAGCGTCCCCGTGGTGCGGCGGTCCCGGGGCGCCCCGCCGCCCGCACGCACGAGCGCTGCGCCACCGTCGCCGGGTCGTCCGGCCTGAGCCGCAGCTGGTGTACTCGGTGAACTCGACCGACGCCAAGGGCGAGGGGGCCGAGCCGGTGGCCCAGCGGATCGTGCGGGCGACCGTCAGGCAGCAGCCGGAGCGGCAAGCGGCGAGCTGAGCGCCTCCAGCCGCTTGATCTTCCTGCGCACGACGTACAGCGGGACGACTCCGACGACCCCGAAGGACATGTCGATCACGCTCCACCAGAACGGGATCCCGCGGATCGGACCGCAGACCAGGGCGAGCGGGATGATCCCGGCGCAGGCGATCATCCCGAACTCGACGACCCAGATGTTGCGCACCGGGTCGCGGTAGGGGCCGTAGAAGGCGACCGCGATGACGAGGTGGGCGAAGGCCAGCCAGTCGGTGCCGTAGAGCAGGAACGGGTACTCGGCGTCGGCGGTGGCGAGGCCGTCGCGCACCCGGGTGATCCATTCCGTCAGCGCGGGCAGGTACTCCGGCGCGGACAGCGCCCGCAGCGCGCTGTCGGTCCAGCGCAGTTCGTGCACCAGGGGGAAGGCCGTGGCCCCGCTGAGCACGAGGCACACGACGAAGAGGGCCAGCCAGACGCGGATGCCCTTCAGCAGGGCGGCTCTGTCGCTCATGGCAGCAGCGTACGCCTCCATTTGAACGTGTTCAAAAGCGGGCCCTCCCTGAACTCCCCCTTGCTCGCACCCTCGTGTCGGCCCCCTCACCCGAGCCGGTCGTCCAGCGGCACCTGCCACACCCCCGGCAGATGCCCGTCCAGCTCGCCCGGTTCGAAGCGGCACATGCCGACCGCGTGCCAGAACTCGCCGGTGACGTCGCCCTCGTACTTGTAGCCGCCGGACGGGGCGAGGGCCGCCCAGCCGCCCGGCATGCCGACGAGGGTGACCCGCAGGGCGGCCGGGGCGTCGGCCGGGACGTCCCACAGCCGTACCGTGCCGTCCTCGCCGCCGCTGGCCAGCAGGGAGCCGTCGGGGCTGAACGCCACGGCGAGGATCCGCCCGGTGTGGCCCGTCAGAACAGCGCTCTGCGCGCCCGTGTCCGGGTTCCACAGGCGGACGGTCCGGTCGTCGCCCGCCGTCGCCAGCAGGGGGCGGGCGGGGTGGACGGCCGCGGTCCAGAGTTTGCCGGTGTGGCCCGTCAGCCGATGGCCCACCTCGCCGTCCTTCCAGACGACCGCCGTACCGTCCCAGGAGGCGCTGGCGAGCCAGGAGCCGTCGGGGGCGAAGGCCACGGCGTACACCCGGTCGGTGTGGCCGTCGAGTTCCGCGGCGATCCGAGCGCCGTCCACGTCCCAGATCCGCACCTTGCGGTCGTCGCAGCCGGTGGCCAGGACCGCGCCGTCGGACCGGAAGTCGATCGCGCGGACCCGCCCGTAGTGCTCGGTGATGGTGGCGACGTGCGCCCCGGTGGCCCGGTACCACAGCCGTACGGTGTCGTCGTCGTTGGCGGTGGCGAGGAGCTCGCCGTCGGCGCTGAACGCCTCCGCCCAGACATGGTCGGTCTCGACGTCCAGTTCGCGCTGGTACTCGCCGGTGGCGGCGTTCCACAGGTAGACGTCGCCGTCGCTGCTGGCGGTGGCCAGCAGCGGGCCCGCCGGCCCGAACACCGCCGAGACCAGGCGGTCGCTCTGCCCGGTCAGTTCGCGCAGCCGCCGGCCGGAGGCGGCGTGCCACACCCGGACGACACCGTCGTTGCCGCCGGCCGCCAGCATCGAGCCGTCTGCGCTGAAAGACAGGGTGCCGATCCGCCGCCCGTGGCCGCGCAGGATGCGCCGGCCCTGCCCGGTGGCCGGCTCCCACAGCCGTACGACGCCGTCGTTGCCGCCGGTCACCAGCAGCGTGCCCGGGCCCTGGGCGGGCGTGTCGCCGTGCGGACGGAACTTGCACACCCATACCGACCCGCGGTGCTCGGCGGGCTGGCGGTTCAGCGGCGTGGCGACCGGGTCGGCCTCCGGGTCGATCCGCCACAGCCGAACCGCCCCGGCGCTGTCCCCGGCTGCGAGCAGGGTCCCGTCGGGGTCGAACAGCACCTGGTACACGGCCCCCCGGCAGCCGCCGAGCAGGCCGGCCGAGCGGTGCGCCACCAGGTCCCACAGCCGTACCTCGCCGTTGGTGTCACCGCTGACCAGCAGCGCGCCCCCGGGGTGGAAGTCCAGGGTGTAGACGCGACCGGAGTGCCCGGTGAACGCGTGCCGCACGGTCCCGGTGGCCAGGTCCCACACCCGCACCGTGCCGCCCTGCCGCTCGCCGCCCTGGTCGGCGGTGGCCAGGACGGTGCCGTCCGGACTCAGCCGTGCCCGGTACACCGCACCTTGATGTCCGGTCAGTTCGCCGCGCGTCTGCCCGGTGCCCAGGTCCCACAGGCGTACGGCACCGGAGGCGTCCCCGGTGACCAGAAGGGCGTCGTCCGGCCAGAACGCCACGGTGTAGACGGGCGCGGTGTGGCCGGGCAGCCGGTGCAGCGCGGTGCCCGAGGCGGTGTCCCAGACGGTGACCACGCCGTCCGCGTCACCGGTGGCCAGCAGGGCGCCCTCGGCGTCGAGGACGACCGGCCAGACGCCGTACGCGTGGATCTCCAGCCGGTGCAGACAGCGGCCGGAGACCGGGTCCCACAGGCGCACGGTGCCGTCGGAGCTGCCGGTGGCCAGGACGCGGTCGCGGAACTTGACGGCGTAGACCCGGCCGGTGTGACCCTGCAGGGTGCGCAGGGGGGTGCCGGTCGCGGCGTCGCAGACGAGCACCCCGCCGTCCTCGCTGCCCACGGCGAGCAGTTCGCCGTCGGGGCTGTAGGAGATGGGCTCGGGCAGCCGGCTGGTGCGCATGTCGAAGCCGTACGGGACGCCCACCGCGGAGGGCCGGAATCCGGAGTCGACGGCCATGCCGGGCGCGATGGCGGCGCCCCGGAGTTCGGGGGTCCGCGCCAGGGGCCCGGTGGTCGCCGAGATCAGCGCCGCCCGCCGCCACCGGCCCCCGTCCACCCGGGCGCCGGTCAGGTCGGTGCCGATCAGCCGGGCCCGTCTGAGGTCGGCGCCGCGCAGGTCGGCGCCGGTCAGATCCGCGCCGTCGAGCCGGGCGCCGGTCAGCCGTGCGCCGCGCAGGACGGCACCGGAGAGGTGGGCGCCGACCAGCCGGGCGTCGGTGAGGTCGGCGCGGGTGAGGTCGACGCCGGAGAAGTCGCGGTGGGACAGGTCCTCCCCGGCCAGGGCCGCGCCGCGCAGATCGGTGTGGGCAGGCACCCGGAGCCGGCTGAGGATCTTCACCGCGTTGGCGTGGCCGGCGTCCGAGGAGGCGTCCCCCGGCGAGCCGGACAGCTCCCGCTCGGCCCATGCCTGGCAGATCCGGTGGTCGGCGAGGTCGCACAGGAACTCGACGGCCAGCTGGCCGATCTGGCGCCGGCCCAGCAGGGCGCTGTCGCCGTCGGTGAGCCGGCGGGCGCACTCGCGGGCGACGAGCCACTCCACCACCGAGCCGTGGATGAACCGGAACACGCCGTCGTGGCTGCGCACCAGCAGGCTGCCGGAGCCGATGGCGTGCGCGGTCTGCGGCACCGACAGCCGGGCCTCGGCGAGCCCGGTCAGGGTCTCGGCCACGTCGGTCAGCTCGTCCAGCCGCAGCGAGTCCTGGCCGCTCTCCCACAGCCGCAGGGCGAGTGCCGTGACCGCGTCCCACAGCTGGTCCAGGGACAGGCCGGGCGCCCGGCCGGGGCTGCTGCCGGCGCGCTGGACCTCGAAGTTCAGCCAGGCCGTGAGCACCTCCTCGTACAGCCCGGCGGGGCTGAGGGCGCGCCCGGCGCCGGCGACCGCGCGCAGCCGGTCGTCGTCGAGGTCGGCGACGAAGCCGAGCAGCCGGGGGTTGCGGCACAGGGCGAGCAGGTCGGGGATGGCGTCCAGCAGCGCCAGCCGGTGCTCGGCGGCCCGTTCGTCACCGTCGTAGCGGTTGACCAGGTAGGCGCGGATCTGCTGCGGGCTGAACTCCTGGACGGCGAGGACCCGGCGGTGCGGGAGCAGGCCGACGCGTTCGCCGAGCGCGGTCAGCACCTGCCCCTGGGAGCGGAAGTGCTGGGTGCGGCTGGAGACCACGATCTTGGCGCTGTCCACGGCGGAGTCCAGCAGCACCTGCAGGCGTTCGGCGGCGCGGTCGTAGGTGACCTGGTTGACGAGTTCGTCGAAGCCGTCGAAGAGCAGCACGATCCGCCCCTGCTGGAGCATGTACCGGAAGGCCCGCAGATCGATGTTGTCGACGCCGTGGGCGGCGAGGTGCGCGGCGACCAGGCCTTCGAACGAATAGGCCCGGTCCAGCGCGTGCAGTTCGATCAGCAGCGGGACCAGGTGCGGGAGTTCGGCGGGGACGCGGCGGGCGAGCTCGCGCAGCGCGAAGGTCTTGCCGTGCCCGAAGTCGCCGAGGAGCAGCAGGAAGCGCCCCTGGTCGGAGTCGAGCAGCCGCAGCATCTCGTCGACGAGCCCGTCGCGGTCCTCGGCGTCGAGGCGTTCCACCTCCCGGTAGCGCTGCGGCAGGTACATGCCCGGGGGGTAGCGCGGGTCGGTGCGCAGCCGCTCGCTCTGTGCGGCGACGTAGCCGCGCAGGTCCAGCAGGCCCTGGAACTCGGTGAAGCTGCGGACGCGCACGCCCCGGCGGCGGGCCGCGTCGCGCAGCTCGCGGGCGGGCGGCGGGCCGTCGTGGACGAGTTCGGCCTCGGTCTCGGCGTCGGCGGCGTGCACGAGGGCCACGAACCGGTCGACGTCCTGCGCGGCCGGGGTGCCGAGCAGCACGGCCACGCGCTGCTGGCGGACGAAGCCGGACTGGGTCCAGGTGACGAGGAGTTGCGGCAGCGGCCCGTCGACGTGACGGATCTGGGCGCCCTCGTGGCGGGTGCGGCACACCTCGGCGACCCGGGCGAGCAGTATCTCGGCGGGGCTCGTCAGGGCGCGCGGCTCCGGTTCGGACTCGGGGCCGCCGGTCCGGCCGGCGGGGGGCACGGGGCCGGTGCCGGTGCCGGGCACACCACCGCCGGAATCGCCTGTGTCCCCTGCGGCGCCGGCGGCCTCGGGGCCGAAGGCGCGGTGGGCCCGGTGCCACCGGACCGGCCTGCGCCGCGGCTCCTGCGGCCCCTCCCAGACGGACACGCCGTCCCGGCCGACCCGCAGCAGCTGGTGCCGGCCGGGGCCGACGGCGCCGATCACCGGCACCTCGCCGGCGGCGGGGGTGAGGACGGGCAGCGCACCGGCGTCGGACGGGCCGTGCAACAGCAGGTGCAGCCGGGGAGCGGTCAGCCGGGTCAGCACGTCGGTGTCGCGCAGCGGCCCGGCACCGTCCAGCGCGACCGTGCCCGGCGCACCGGCCCGGCGGACACCGGGGGCGGCGGCCCGGGCGGCCCCCGGCGCGTGCCGTACGACGCCGATCCTCAGCCAGCCCTCGCTCTCGTGGGGCCGCAGGGCCTGCGCGAACCAGGCGGCCTGCTCGCGCCCGATCAGCCCGTACTGGTCGTCACGCCGATGGCTGTACGCCATGGACGAGTTCAGCCCCGCGATCACGGTGTGCAGCTCGGGCACGGGGAAGAGGGTCCACGGCTGATCGCTGTCGAAGACGACGTCGAGCCCCTGGTACAGCTCCTGGAACAGCCGGGCGAAGTGCCGCCACTTGGGCCAGTACGGCGGCCGGGGCGGCATCTCGTCGGCCTCGCAGGTGCTGAAGTAGGCCTGGCAGGCCGCCTGGTTGACGTCCTGGCCGCCCGGGACGAGGGCGACCCGGTGCGGTTCGAGCCCGAGCAGCGCGCGCAGCCCGGTGAGGAAGGCGAGGGCCTGCTCGAACTCGCGCCGGCTGCCGGAGGCGGTCAGATCACCGGTGACGACCAGCAGGTCCGGGGAGGGCGCCCCGGCATCCGCCAGCTCGACCAGGTCCCCCCAGATCGCCGCCTGCAGCTCGGCGGGCTCCTGCCCCCGGCCGAAGGCGGGCCCGGCCAGCTGGAGCACGGTGACCGCCTCCCGCTCGCCCGGCGCCGCGGACACCCGCGGATACGACGGCGGCGCGGCGGGTCGGCGCCGCCCCGCCCACCCCGGCCCGCCGAGCGGCCGCCCGGGCCCCGGGGCGGTCGCGGCGGGCGGTACGGGACGGCCGTGCGCACCGGGATAGCCGGGCGGCAGGCTGGGCCGGGCCCGCCCGTCCAGCGCCTGCCGCACCCGGGCGAGCAGCAGTTCCCGCGCCGCTCCCGGCTCGGCGACCGGCACCAGGTCCACATAGGTGATGGTGGCCAGCAGCCCCTCCACCGGGATGTCCTCGACCCGCACGGTGATCAGCCGCCGCTCCGGCGCGTCCGGATCGGCGCGCAACGCGGCCTGCCACTCCATCCGCCCGTACCGCGAGCGCTCGTAGTTCCTGGACAGTACGGCGATGACGGCGGCGGACCCGCTCACCCCCCGGTCCATGAAGTCCACGAAGTTCGTGCCCGGCACGAAGTCCCAGGCCTGCAGGACCGTGCGGTATCCGGCCTCCTCCAGCGTCCAGGCGATCCAGGACGC
Organism: Streptomyces durhamensis; assembly: GCF_000725475.1. Lineage (NCBI taxonomy): Bacteria > Bacillati > Actinomycetota > Actinomycetes > Kitasatosporales > Streptomycetaceae > Streptomyces > Streptomyces durhamensis. The sequence goes on along the minus strand of NZ_JNXR01000014.1, from coordinate 165,462 downwards.
CCAGCGTTCGTCGGCCGGTGAGTAGCTGATGAAGAAGTCCAATGGCCCGGTGTCCCCCGGGTTGTCCTGACGAGCCACCATGTATTGATGATGCCGTGAAAAGAGAGGTTGATACCGGTCGTTTCCAGGCCTTCGACGACGCCCTGGTCACAGCGACGTACAAACGTGCGACCCTTCCAGGCGTGCGTGCCTTGTTACTGCGTCTGCATGTCCTGGACCGGGTGGCGATCGGCCTGCTGGGGACCGGACTGCTCTGTGTGGCCACGGGATTGCTGCCGGAGCGCTCCGCTTCCGACGCGCTGACACGCATCGCCCCGTTGCTGGCGTTCCTGGGCACGGTCATCGTGCTGGCCGAACTGACCAGCCGGGCCGAGGTGTTCGACGTGGTGGCGGCGCGGGTGGCGCGGGCGGGGCGGGGCAGTTACGCGCTGCTGTTCCTGCTGTGCGTGCTCTTCGCCTCGGTCACCACCATCGCCCTGAACCTGGATACGACGGCCGTCCTGCTGACTCCGGTGATGCTGGCGCTCGCCTCCCGGGTGGGCATCGCGCCGGTGCCGCTGGCGATGACGACGGTGTGGCTCGCCAACACGGCGAGCCTGCTGCTGCCGGTGTCCAACCTGACGAACCTGCTGGCCGCCAACCGGGTCGCGCTGTCGCCGCTGGGACTGGCGGCCCGGATGTGGGCGCCGCAACTGGCGGCGGTGGCGGTGACGATGGCTTGTTTGTGGCTGTTCTTCTGGCGCCGGGGCAGGCGTGGGGCGCCCGTGGTGCCCGGTGTGGACGGGTCCGGCCTGCCGGCCCCGGCGGCGGTGTCGGGGCCGGGGGCGGCGCGTGCGGCGGATGTCCGGCCGGACGGCAGCGACCGCTATGCGCCGCCCGTCGTCCACCGCCCCGCCGACCCGGTGCTCTTTCGCGCCTGCGCCCTGGCCTGTGCCGGTTTCCTGCTGGCCATCCTGGTGGCCGACGTCCCGCTGTGGACGGCCTCCGCGACCGCGGCGGCCGTCGCCGTGGCGGCCTTCGCGGTCCGCGACCGCTCCCCGCTGCGGCTGTCGCTCGTCCCCTGGCGCCTGCTGGTGATGGTGCCGGGCATGTTCCTGGTGGTGGAGACGGTCGACGTGCACGGGCTGCACGGGCTGCTGGCCTCGGCGGTGGGCGCCGACGGCGGCACGCTCGGTCTCTTCCGCGCGGCCGCGGTCGGCGGCGGCCTGTCCAACGCCCTGAACAACCTTCCCGTCTATCTCGCCGGGGAGGCGGCGGTGCCGTGGGGCAACCACGACCAGCTCCTCGCGCTGCTGGTCGGCACCAACGCCGGCCCGGTGATCACACCGTGGGCGTCCCTGGCCACGCTGCTGTGGTACGAGCGGTGCCACGCGTACGGGGTGCGGGTGCCGGTGGCACGCCTGATGGGTACGGGTGCGGTGCTGGCGACGGCGACGGTGGTCACGTCGGTGACCGTGTTGGCGCTGACGCGCTAGGCGTGCTCCTGGCGAGCGTTTCGCGGCGGATCACGATGTCGGTGTTCGGGTGTTCTTCCGGTCAGTTCGCGTGCCGGCGGGCCCGCTGCGTTTCGCGCAGGACCGCCCAGGCATCCGCCACGGGGCCCACATGCCCGAGCTTGTCGGGGTTGCTCACCGTGCGGATCGCCTGGATCCGCCCGTCGAGGATGTCGAGCGTCCAGGTGTTCATGACCTTGCCGTCCGGATCGCGGAAGATCGCGCCCGGCTGGCCGTTGACCTGATGCGGTTCGACGACGCCACCGATGCGGACGAACGGCGGCAGGAGCGCGGCGAGCACCCGCGACACCTCGCCGGCGCCGAAGAAGCCCCTGGCCCACTGCGGGGCCTTGCCGCCGCTGTCCGCGACCAGCTGCACATCGGCGGCGAGCAGCTCCCGCAGCCCGTCGACGTGCCCCTCGGAGAGGGCCCCGAAGAACCGCGCCGCGAGTTCCTCGCGCTCGCGGCGGTCGGCCTCGAACCGGCGCCGCCCCTCGCTCATGTGACGGCGTGCCCGTACCACCAGCTGACGGCAGGCCGCCTCCGAGCGGTTCACCGCCGAGGCGATCTCCGGGAAGCCGAAACCGAACACCTCCCGCAGCACGAACGCCGCGCGTTCGAGCGGGGTGAGCCGTTCGAGCAGCAGCAGTGCGGCCATCGACACCGAGTCGGCCAGCTCGGCCGAGCGCTCGGGGTCCTGATAGGGGTCGGCCAGCAGCGGCTCGGGGAACCACGGCCCGACGTACTCCTCGCGCCGCACCCGGGCCGAGCGCAGCACGTTGATCGAGACGCGGGTGACCACGGCGGACAGGAACGCCTTGGCCGAAGCGGGAGACGTCGGGGACGCCTCGTAACGCAGCCAGGTCTCCTGAACGGCGTCCTCGGCCTCCGTCACGCTGCCCAGGATCCGGTACGCGATCGAGAACAGCAGCGGCCGCAGCTCCTCGAACTCCGCCGTCTTCTCCACGCCCCGGCTCACGCCAGCTCCTCCTCGAACCCCCGCCGCCAGGACGGATAGCGCAACTGCCAGCCGAGTTCCCGCTTGGCCTTGGCGTTGGAGAAGCCGCGCCCCTCGGTCATCATCACCACCGCCTGGTCCCCGGCCAGCAGCCGGGCCAGCCACACCGGGACCCGCATCGGGCGCTTGGCGCCCGCGCAGGCCGCCAGATGGGGCAGCCACTCGCTCGCCGGAGCCGGCTCGTCGTCCACGACGTTGAACACGCCCCGCGCCTTCTGCTCCACGGCCAGGACGGTCGCGGCGGCCGCGTCGTCGAGGTGCACCCACGAGCTGTGGCCGGTGCCACGCCCGACCAGCGGGTACTGCCGCTTGCGCACCAGCTCGACCTGGTCGTCGATGGCGCCCGGACCGTAGAACGCGCCGTACCTGAGGACCGCCCCGCCGGCCTTGAGGACCACCTCCTCGGCATGGAGCAGCGCCTTCAGGCCCACATGCGCCGCCGTCCCCTCCAGCAGGTCCAGCGGATCCCGTTCGGTCTTCACCCAGCCGCCCTCGCGGATGCCGTTCCAGGAGGCATAGCCCTGGGAGACGACATGGGACACACCGGTCGCCTGCGCCGCCGCCAGCAGGTGGTCCGTCCCCTCGGTACGCAGCCGGTTGGTGAGGGCGAACCAACGGTCCGGATGCTTGATGTCGGGCTTGCCGGCGTGCGCCATGGAGATCGCGGTCATCTGGTGCACGATCACCTCGGGCCGGGCCTTGGCCACCGCCTCCCCCACGGACGCCGCGTCCAGCCCGTCCATCACCAGACCGTCCGCGCCCAGCTGCGCCAGCAGGCCCAGCTTGGCCGCGCTCGTGGTCGTAGCCGTCACCTGGTGGCCTCGGGCCAGCAGTTGCGGCACCAGCCGCCGCCCCAGAACCCCGGACCCCCCTGCCACGAACACCCGCATCCCCATCACCCTCCCGACGTAAGCGTCCTGCCTCGTCACCTGAGACAAGACAGCCCGGTCGTTTGTGACACGGGGTCTCGGGGAGGGCTGTTCCTCAGCGGCTGACAGCGCCCACGAACGCCACCCAGGCGGACGCCGAGAAGACGACGGCGGGACCGGAGGGGTTCTTGCTGTCACGGACGGGGATGTGGGTGGGGGCGGCGGAGTCGTTCACTTCGAGGCAGGAGCCGCCGCTGCCGCCGCTGTAGCTCGACTTGCGCCAAGCCGTGACTTCGAGGCAGTCACCGCCGCTGTCACCGCTGTGGCTCGACTTGCGCCAATGTGTCAGTACGGATGCGTCAGGGACGCTGGGCCCGTTCTGCTTCATGCTCGAAATCCTCCGCAACCGCCCTGATCAGGGCCAGGGACTGACGGTGCGACAAGGCGTCGCCCAGCGCATGATCGTAGGCGACCTGGCACTCGCGGACCACGGACGAAAGTTCCCAAATACGGCCCGACTTCAGACCCTCCGTGTAGGCGACGGGCGGAAGGTCCTCGAACCACATGAGCGAGACGAACCCCTCCAGCAGGGCGTGGTAGCCGACCGAGAAGGGCAGCACGTGCACGCGGATGCGGTGGCTCTCACCCAGGATCGCGATGTGCCGGAGCTGCTCGCACATCACCGCCGGGCCACCGATGGGGCGTCGTAGCACCGCCTCGTCGAGCAGCGCCCACACCTTCGGTGACTGGAAGTTGTCGAGGATGCGGCCACGCTCAAGGCGTGTGGTGAGCAGCTCGTCGCGTTCTTCCGGGCTCTTGGGCGAGGCGCCGGAGCTGAGCACTTCGAGCGCGTATGCCGGCGTCTGCAGGATGCCGGGCGCCAACTTGGGTGCGTATACCCGGATCTCGGTCGCCTGGCCCTCGAATTCCAGCGCACCCTTGAAGTGTTCCGCGACCTTCTTGCCATCCAGCGTCGGCAGGAACCGCTCGAAGAACCCGTCCGTACCCAGCACCTGGTCCAGGCGGCGCGCATCCTCCACGTCCGGCCGCCGTCGCCCCGCCTCGATGTGGGCGATGTGCGTGCGGGACATCACGACACGTTGGCTCAGTTCCTCCTGTGTGAGACCCGCGGCCTCCCTGCGCCGCCTGAGTTCCTCCCCCGTACCGCACCCGGGAGATCGGGTTGTCCTCGATGGCCACGCCTTCAACTCCCCCTGTTGCGCACTGCGTTGTCACGCTCGGTCATCTTCCGAAGGTACCCCCGCCCACATCACTCTGTGCATGGATCGCCACGGAAAGTGAAAGGTGCGGGCATGCAGGACAAAGAAGACGGGTTCGTCGACGTGTACCTCACACTGAGGGTGTCCCGGGACGGGGGCCGGACGTGGGGGCCCACGACGACGTACCGGCCGCCGAAGAACGCGGCGCCGCTGGACCTGTCGGGGCGGTTCCCGCCGTGTGAGTGCGCGCGGTGCCGGGAGAGAAAGGGCTGACGAGGTCGAGCAGGTGCGGCAGCATCTCGGGGCGGCCGGCGACGAAGGAGCGCCCGGTGTCGGGCCCGCCGAAGCCGCCGCCGAACTCGGCGCCGTCCAGGTGCCGCAGGGCGATCCCGGCCTCGCGGGCGAGCAGCGCGCCGGCGGGCAGGTCGATCGCCTCCGCGCGGTAGCCGACGAAGCCGTCGATGTCCCCGCGGGCCAGCATCGACCAGGCCACCAGGGGCGCCCAGAGCTGCAGCAGGCGCCGGGAGCGCAGTTCGAGGGTGTGCCTCAGGGCGCAGGCCACGGGGTCGTCGCGGGAGACGCCGTGGCCCTGGGTCCAGGCCAGCAGCGGTCCGGCCGAAGGCGGCAGGCGGACGTCCGCGGACGTGGCCAGCCGTCCGGCCGGGCCGTGCGCCCCACCGCCCCGCAGGGCGGACCAGGTACGGCCGGTCATCGGATCGTGGACGACTCCCACGACGGGCGTGTCGTCGACACACAGCGCGATGCCGACGACGTAGACCGCCAGCCCGATGACCACGTTGTTGCTGCCGTCGAGCGGGTCGATCAGCCAGGTACGGCCGCCACCGTCGCCCATGAGTTCACCGGACTCCTCGGCGAGGATGCGGTCGTGCGGGTAGCGGGCGCGGATCCGGTCGACCACGAGCTGCTCGGCGGCCACGTCCAGGTCGGTGACGACGTCCCCGAGTTCGCCCTTCTGCCGCGCGGCGAAGCCGTCGGGGAAACGGGACCGCAACAGCGTCCCGGCCTCCTCGGCGGCGGTCACCGCCGTGCGGTGCTCGCCGGTGTAGCCGGGGTCACGGTTCGGGCTCATGGATCCTCCTGAGGGCGGCCCGAGCGATCCGGGCGGTCTGGGTCGCGTCGCACGTGCTGCGGACCACGCGGTGCCCCGGTGCGGACAGCGGGCCCAGCGAGAGGTCCACCCGGCCGGGCAGGGTCCGCCCCAGCACCAGGGTGGCGGTGGGGTGGTCGTCGGGCACCACGGTGGTGTGGAATTCACCCGCCGGGAGGGCGTAGGTCTGGCCGGGCCCGCTGGTGTGTTCGATTCCGGACCGGCAGCGCACCAGGCGTCCGGTGGGGCGCAGTTCGTCGACGCCCGAGGGGTCGCTGAGCACTTCGAAGACACGGTGGGTGGGTTCGCCGCCGTCGTCCTCGATGTGCACGCGCCGGTTGCCCAGCCGCCCGTACAGCACGGTGCTGGTCAGGTCCCAGCTGTGGCAGTGCACCTGGGCGGCGGTCCGGTCGGGCTCCGCCTCCGGGGTGCTGAAGACGTGGACGCAGACGCCGTCGGCGCCGTCGCGCAGGACGGGGAGACAGACGAAGCCCAGGGGATGGCGCACCGCGCGCAGGGCGCGGCGGCCCGAGGCGATCCCGTCCAGTTCCGCTGTGGCGTGTCGTATCAGCTCGGCGGTGGCGTGCCGCCGGGCGGCCCGTTCCAGGGCCGGGTAGTCCATGTTCCTTCCCCCCTTGGCCGGAACACGACGCTCACCTGCGGTACGGGTTCTCCGCGCGCAGCGCCTTGTCGATGATGTCGCCGACGTCACGATCGGTGAAGCTCGACGGGAGTGGCAGGCCGAGCCGGTCGAGCAGGCGTCTGACCTCGTCGACGGTCGGCTCGTCGGAGAGGGGGACGGCCTCGCGCAGATCGAGCTTGACCGCCTGCTCGCGGCTCTGGTGCAGCTCGGTGACGTAGTAGTCGTAGAGCGGCCGGTCCCGGTCCACGGACAGGCTGACGCGGCTCGGGTCGTCCTGGGTGATGATCAGGCAGGTGTCCGAGAGGTCGAAGCGCAGGGCCGGTGCCACGGAGGACAGGTGGACGTCGATCTCCAGGGTGTCCAGCCGCTGCCGGTGCCAGCCGGCCGCGACGACGGTGGCGTACGCCTCCTTGCGGGTGCGCTCGACGGTCCACTCGCCGAAGCCGCCGCCGAACGTGCTCCTGAACCGCGCGTACGCGGTGCACACCTGGTCGTCGGCGGGGTTGATGATGTCGATCTTCATGCTGAGGGAACGCCGCTGCCGTTGCGCCTCCAGCACGCACTCGGGCAGCGTGACGGCGCGCAGGTAGGTGCCGGTGCCGCCCTTGAACACCCAGCGGGTGGTGGCGCGCCGGGCCCGTTCGTGTGCGAGCGCGACCTCGGCGCCGGACAGGGTGCGCACCATCGCCAGGTCCTCGATGGCCCGGCTGGTCCCGGCGGTCGCGGCCCGGATGTCGCTCACCCGGCGGCGGCGCTCGGTGAGCCCCCCGTACACCAGCGCCGCGAGGACGAGCAGGGTGGCGCCGGAGACGATGTTGTCGGACATGTTCTGGTTGAGGACGTCCATGAGCCCGACGGCCAGGGCGACGCCGATGGCGACGATCCCGTCCGCGTTGCGGACCGCCCAGGCGATCGCGTCCTCCAGCCGGCGCCCGGCACCCTGTGGCGTACTGCGCGTCACGTCCACCCTCCCCCGACGGTGGCTTCCATCGTAGGAGCAAGGACACGCCGTCAGCCATGCGTCAATCAGCCGTCGGCGGCGGGGCGTTCGGCGGAGGTCGCGGTGCCGGTCGCGGGGGACGTCCCGCCGTGCCCTACAGGCCCACGATCGTGTTCCACCGTTTCGCGTACTCCACACGTTCCGTGGAGGTGATGTCCCGGGCGATGGCGAGGCGGGACCGCATGCCGGTGTCCGGGAAGATCAGCGGGTTGTCGGCGAGGGCGGCGGTGTCCTTGTCCTTCGACGCCGCCAGGACCTCCTTGGCGGCCGGCACCGGGCAGACGTAGTTGACCCAGGCGGCCAGCTTCGCGGCGACGGCGGGGTCGTAGTAGTAGTCGACCAGCCGCTCCGCGTTGGCCTTGTGGCGGGCCCGGTTGGGGATCATCAGGGAGTCCGACCACAGCTCGGCGCCCTCCTCGGGCACGACGAAGTGGATGTCGGGGTTGTCCGCCTGCAGCTGGATGACGTCGCCGGAGTACGCCTGACAGGCCAGCACGTCCCCGCTGACCAGGTCTTTTGTGTAGTCGTTGCCGGTGAAGCGGCGTATCTGGCCGCGGTGGACCTCCCGCTCCACCTGGTCGCAGACGCGGTGGAAGTCGTCCGCCGTCCACCTCCTGATGTCCACGCCGTTGCCCTGCATGAGGAGCGCGAACGACTCGTCCAGGCCGGACAGGAGGGTCACCCGGCCCTTGAGGTCGCTCGCCCAGAGGTCCTTGACGTGCCGGATCTCGCGGCCGAGCTTCCTGCGGTTGTAGGCGATGCCGGTGATGCCCGACTGCCACGGCACGGTGAACCTGCGGCCCTTGTCGAAGGCGGGCGTACGCAGCAGCGGGTCCAGGTACTTCGCCACGTTCGGCTGGCGGGCGCGGTCCATCTCCTCGACCCAGCCCAGCCGGACGAACCGGGCGCACATCCAGTCGCTGATGACGATCAGGTCGCGGCCGGTGGACTGGTGGTTCATCAGGGCGGGGCTGATCTTGCCGAAGAACTCGTCGTTGTCGTTGATCTCCTCGACGTAGTCCACCCGGATCCCGGTGCGCTTCCCGAACGCCTCCAGGGTGGGGCGCCGGTTGGGGTTGTCGTCGTCGGTGTCGATGTACAGCGGCCAGTTCGCCCAGGTCAGCTTCCTGTCGGCCGTGGACTCGTCGGTTACGGCCCGGTCGCCGGGCGCGACATAGGCGGCGGGCACCCCGCAGCCGGCCAGGGCACCGAGCGCGGCGGTGCCGCCGAGTGCGCGCAGGAGGGAGCGGCGGGGCATCACGGACGTACGCGAGGAAGTCTGGGGCACTCCGGAAGGATGCCGTCTGGCGCGTTCCACGGACAATCGACGCTGCGTCGAGCGCGGCCCCCTCTCCCCGACACCTTGTCGATCAGCGCCGTTCACGCACCGTCCGCGCCCCAGCTGCCGACCAGCCCCAGGGCCTCGGCCGCCTCGGTGTCCGGCGCCGGAAGATAGCTGACCAGGAGCTGGCCGGGTTCGTTCGTGTGCAGCACCTCGAAGTCCAGGGTGAGCGGGCCGACCAGCGGGTGGTGCAGGGTGTAGCGGCCGGGGCCCTTGTCCGCCACGTCCTGCCTTGCCCACAGCGCGGCGAACTCCTCGCTCCGCATGGCGAGCCGTCCGATGAGGGAGGCCAGCGCCGGGTCGTCGGGGTAACGGCCCACGCTCACCCGCAGAAAGGCCACGGTCGACTCGGCCTTCGGGCGCCAGCTGTCCGCGAACAGCTCGCGGTAGCGGGCGTCGAGGAAGACCAGGTGCGCGAACGTCCGCCGCTCGCACGGCACTTCACCGAAGTCGCCGAAGACGGCGGCGGCGAGCGGGTTCCAGGCGAGCACCTGGGTGAGGTGACCGCAGACGTAGGCGGGGCCGGGCTGGGCGTCGATCAGCCGGCGCAGGGAGGGCCGTACGGTCTCGGTGGCCGGTGTCGCGTCCGGCAGGGCGCGGTCCGGGCGGGCCAGGTTGCGCAGGTGTGCCCGCTCGGCCGGAGCCAGGCGCAGCGCCCGGCCGACGGCCTCCAGCACCGCGTCCGAGACATGCGGGTTGCGACCCTGCTCCAGGCGTACGTAGTACTCGACGCTCACCCCGGCCAGCTGCGCCAGCTCCTCGCGCCGCAGCCCGGGCACGCGCCGGGGCCCGTGCGCCGTCAGCCCCACGTCGGCCGGGGTGAGCCGGGCCCGCCGGGACCGGAGGAACTGGCTGAGTTCGCTGCGTCGTTCGCCGGGAGTCGTCATGCCCACGAGTATCCGGGACCTGCGCCGAACAAGGGTGGCCAAGTCTTTCCCCCCTATAAAACGGGCCTGTTGAGGGCGGTTGCGCAGGGCGCAGAGTCGTGGACGTCAGGGAAACGACGAGTGCGACAAGGACGTACGACGATGACTCTCCCCCTCCGCCCCCTCGGCACTTCCGGCCTCGACATCTCCGTGATCGGGCTGGGCGCCTGGTCGTTCGGCGGCGACGGCTGGCGCTTCACGTGGGGCGCGCAGGACGACCGGCGGTCGATCGAGACCGTGCACCGGGCGGTCGAACTGGGCGTCAACTGGATCGACACCGCCGCCGTGTACGGGCTCGGCCACTCCGAGGAGGTGGTCGGCAAGGCGCTGGCCGAGCTGCCGCACGCCGACCGCCCGTATGTGTTCACGAAGGCGGGCCTGGTGTGGGACCCGGAGAACCCGGCTGCGGCACCCCGGCGGATCATGCGGCCCGACAGCGTACGGCGGGAGGTCGAGGACTCGCTGCGCCGGCTCGGCGTGGAGGCGATCGACCTGTACCAGGTGCACTGGCCGGACACCGGCGCGTCCCTGAACTGGGACGGCACGGAGCCCCCCGAGGACGCGCGGGCCACCCCGCTGGAGGAGTACTGGCAGCTGATGGCCGACCTGAAGGCGGAGGGCAAGGTGCGGGCGATCGGGCTCTCCAACCACTCGCCCGAACAGCTGGCGGCCGCGCACCGCATCGCCCCGGTCGACGCGATCCAGCCCCCGCTGTCCCTCCTCAACCGCGCCGCCGAGCCGGAGATCGACTGGGCCGCCGACCACGGCACCGGCGTGATCCCCTACCAGCCGCTCCACTCGGGCCTGCTCAGCGGGACCTTCACCCGCGAGCGGCTGGCCCGCCTGCACCCGTCCGACTGGCGCCGCACCCACCCCGACTTCACGACGCACCTGGACACCCACCTGCGTACGGTGGACCGGCTCCGGACGGTCGCGCGGGCGCACGGGACGACGGTGAGCGCGGTGGCGATCGCCTGGGTGCTGGCCCGGCGGGGCGTCACCGGGGCGATCGCGGGAGCGCGCAGTCCGGAGCAGACCGCGGACTGGGCGCGGGCGGCCACCCTCCGGCTCACCGAGGAGGAGCTGGGGTTCGTGACGGGGGAATGAGACAGCGCGGCCCGGACGGGGAGGTGAACCCGTCCGAGGCCGCGCCGCACGGTGCCGGTGAGAACGTCAGTCCAGCGACGTCATCACGTGCTTGATCCGCGTGTAGTCCTCGAAGCCGTACGCCGACAGGTCCTTGCCGTAGCCGGACTTCTTGAAGCCGCCGTGGGGCATCTCGGCGACCAGCGGGATGTGGGTGTTGATCCACACGCAGCCGAAGTCGAGCTTCTTGGACATGCGCATCGCGCGGGCGTGGTCCTTGGTCCACACCGAGGAGGCGAGGGCGTACTCGACGCCGTTGGCCCACTGGACGGCCTGGTCCTCGTCGGCGAAGGACTGCACGGTGATGACCGGGCCGAAGACCTCGTTCTGGACGATCTCGTCGTCCTGCTTCAGGCCGGAGACGACGGTCGGGGCGTAGAAGTAGCCCTTGTCGCCGACCTGCTGGCCGCCCGCCTCGACCTTGGCGTGGGCCGGCAGGCGGTCGATGAAGCCGGCGACCTGCTTGAGCTGGTTCGGGTTGTTCAGCGGGCCGAAGAGCACGTCCTCGTCGTCCGGCTGGCCGGTCTTGGTCTCGGACGCCGCCTTGGCGAGCGCGGCCACGAACTCGTCGTGGATGGACTCCTGGACGAGGACGCGGGTCGCGGCCGTACAGTCCTGGCCGGCGTTGAAGAAGCCCGCGACGGAGATGTCCTCGACGGCCTTGGCGATGTCGGTGTCCTCGAAGACGACGACCGGGGCCTTGCCGCCCAGCTCCAGGTGGACCCGCTTGAGGTCCTTGGAGGCGGACTCGGCGACGGACATGCCCGCGCGGACCGAGCCGGTGATGGAGGCCATGGCCGGGGTGTCGTGCTCGACCATCAGGCGGCCGGTGTCCCGGTCGCCGCAGATGACGTTGAAGACGCCCTGGGGCAGGATCGAGCCGATGATGTCGGCGATCAGGACCGTGGAGGCGGGGGTGGTGTCCGACGGCTTCAGGACGACCGTGTTGCCCGCGGCGATCGCCGGGGCGAACTTCCACACCGCCATCATCATCGGGTAGTTCCAGGGGGCGACCTGGGCGCAGACGCCGACCGGCTCACGGCGGATGATCGAGGTCATCCCCTCCATGTACTCACCGGCCGAGCGGCCCTCCAGCAGTCGCGCCGCACCCGCGAAGAAGCGGATCTGGTCGACCATCGGCGGGATCTCCTCGGAGCGGGTGAGCCCGGTGGGCTTGCCCGTGTTCTCCACCTCGGCCGCGATCAGCTCCTCGGCACGCTCCTCGAACGCGTCCGCGATCTTGAGAAGGGCCTTCTGACGCTCGGCGGGGGTGGTGTCGCGCCAGGCCGGGAAGGCGCGGGCGGCGGCCTCCATGGCGGCGTCCACGTCCGCCTTGCCGGACAGCGGCGCGGTGGCGTACGCCTCGCCCGTCGCGGGGTTGACCACCTCGGTGGTCCGTCCGTCGGCGGCGTCCCGGAACTCACCGTCGATGTAGTTGCGCAGACGACGCAGCTCGGTGCTCACTGCCGGCCTCCTGATCTGGTTCGAGGGTTCGAGCTGTCCAGCACGGCCAGCCTGCTCGGCTGTCCGATCGCTGAGACACCCCACCCTAATCGGCACACCGACGTTTTCAACACCCCCACCCCAAGCACTTCTGCGAAATCCGCAAGACGACGAGCCTCAGACAACGAATTTCATCGCTTGAGGGTTGCGAAACTGTCGAGACGTCGTGCACAGTGAGGTCGTGGCCAGTCGAAGCGCAGACCAGAGGGACTCCACCCGCGAGTCCAGGAACGGCAACAGCCCCCAGCTGGACGCCGTCTCCCTCGCCATCATCCAGCAGCTCCAGGAGGACGGCCGCCGGCCGTACGCCGCGATCGGCAAGGCCGTCGGCCTGTCCGAGGCGGCCGTGCGGCAGCGCGTGCAGAAGCTGCTGGACCAGGGCGTGATGCAGATCGTCGCCGTCACGGACCCGCTCACCGTGGGCTTCCGCCGGCAGGCGATGGTCGGGATCAACGTCGAGGGCGATGTCGAGTCGATCGCGGACGCGCTGACCGGTATGTCGGAAGTCGAGTACGTGGTGATGACCGCGGGCTCGTTCGACATCCTCGCGGAGATCGTCTGCGAGGACGACGACCACCTGCTGGACGTCATCAACAAACGCATCCGGTCGCTGCCCGGCGTGCGCTCCACCGAAAGCTTCGTCTACCTGAAGCTGAAGAAGCAGACCTACATGTGGGGAACCCGATAACCGTGAGGACCCGATAACCGTGAGCAACAAGGACCTCAGCCGCACCGCGTACGACCACCTGTGGATGCACTTCACCCGCATGTCCTCGTACGAGAACTCCCCGGTCCCGACCATCGTCCGGGGTGAGGGCACCTACATCTACGACGACAAGGGCAAGCGCTACCTCGACGGTCTCGCGGGTCTGTTCGTGGTCCAGGCCGGTCACGGCCGCACGGAACTCGCCGAGGCCGCCTTCAAGCAGGCCCAGGAGCTGGCCTTCTTCCCGGTGTGGTCCTACGCCCACCCGAAGGCCGTCGAGCTGGCCGAGCGCCTCGCCGACCACGCGCCGGGCGACCTGAACAAGGTCTTCTTCACCACCGGTGGCGGCGAGGCCGTCGAGACCGCCTGGAAGCTCGCCAAGCAGTACTTCAAGCTGCAGGGCAAGCCGACCAAGTACAAGGTCATCTCCCGTGCCGTCGCCTACCACGGCACCCCCCAGGGCGCCCTGTCCATCACGGGTCTGCCCGCTCTGAAGGCCCCCTTCGAGCCGCTCGTGCCGGGCGCGCACAAGGTGCCGAACACCAACATCTACCGCGCCCCGATACACGGCGACGACCCCGAGGCCTTCGGCCGCTGGGCCGCCGACCAGATCGAGCAGCAGATCCTCTTCGAGGGCCCGGAGACGGTCGCCGCGGTCTTCCTGGAGCCGGTGCAGAACGCCGGCGGCTGCTTCCCGCCGCCGCCCGGCTACTTCCAGCGCGTGCGCGAGATCTGCGACCAGTACGACGTGCTGCTCGTGTCGGACGAGGTCATCTGCGCCTTCGGCCGCCTCGGCACCATGTTCGCCTGCGACAAGTTCGGCTACGTCCCGGACATGATCACCTGCGCCAAGGGCATGACCTCGGGCTACTCCCCGATCGGCGCGTGCATCGTCTCCGACCGCCTCGCCGAGCCGTTCTACAAGGGCGACAACACCTTCCTGCACGGCTACACCTTCGGCGGCCACCCGGTCTCCGCGGCCGTGGGTCTCGCCAACCTCGACCTGTTCGAGCGCGAGAACATCAACCAGCACGTGCTCGACAACGAGGGTGCCTTCCTGCAGACCCTGCAGAAGCTGCACGACCTGCCGATCGTCGGCGACGTCCGCGGCAACGGCTTCTTCTACGGCATCGAGCTGGTGAAGGACAAGAACACCAAGGAGTCCTTCAACGAGGAGGAGACCGAGCGCGTCCTGTACGGCTTCCTCTCCAAGGCGCTGTTCGACAACGGCCTGTACTGCCGTGCCGACGACCGCGGCGACCCGGTCATCCAGCTCGCCCCGCCGCTGATCTCCAACCAGGAGACCTTCGACGAGATCGAGCAGATCCTGCGCGCCACCCTCACGGAGGCGTGGACGAAGCTCTGAGCCTTCCCCGGAAGGCCCGATCATCCGACTGGCTGATCGGCACCCGGCCCCGGTGCCTCCGTTCGAGTGGGAACGGAGGCCCGGGGCCGCGCGCTGTCCGGGCTGCCGCAGGGGACCTGCCTAGCGTTCCAGTGACCGATCGGCCCACCCTTCGTTCCCCCGCACGGGGGACCAGGCAGGAAAAGCGGATCAGAACCGAGGTGGACGCGCATGGAGGCCCCGCCGGACAACGACGTGCTCTGGGCACGCTCGCTGCACTTCAGGCACCCCGACGGGTCGCCCGGACTCGCCGGGGTCGCGCTCGCCGTGCGCGACCGCGAGATCGTCGCCGTCACCGGTCCGCGCGGCAGCGGCAAGACCACCCTGCTGCGCTGCCTGTCCGGCCTGGTCCCGGTCCGGCACGGCGAGGTGTGGTTCAACAGCACGCCCCTGCACACACTCGGCCCGATGCGCCGCGAGCAGCTGCGCCGGGACCGCTTCAGCTGGATCGACCCCGCGCCCGCCCTGGTCCCCGAGCTGAACGCCTGGGAGAACGTCGCGCTGCCGCTGATGCTGCGCGGGGTCGGCCGGCGCAGGGCCAAGGTCGCCGCGCTGGAGTGGCTGGTCCGGCTCGACGTCGGCGACAAGTGCCGCAAGCGGCCGCACGCGCTGCAGCAGGCCGAGCGCCAGCGGGTCTCGATCGCCCGGGCACTGGCCACGGCCCCCACGATCCTCTTCGCCGACGAGCCGACGGCGCCGCTGCACCGCGCCGACCGCACCCAGGTCCTGCGCACCCTCACCTCGGCCGCCCGCTCGCACGGCATCACCGTGGTCCTCGCCACCCACGACCCCGAGACCGCCGCCCAGGCCGACCGCACCGTGCACCTGCTGGACGGCCGGAGCGTACGGACCCTGCACCTGCCGGACGTACCCGACACGGAAGGCCGGGTCGCGTGGTCGCTCTCCGTCTGACCCGCAGTGCGCGGCCCGCCGTCCAGCTGCGCCGTCTGCTGGTGGCCGCGGCCTCGGCGGGCACCGGCTTCCTGCTCCTGTCCTGCCTCGGCTACGCCCTGAACCACCCGGGGTCCGCGTCCGCCGCCGCGCTGCGCCTGGCCTGGTGCACGGTGCCGCTCGCCGCCACGGGGTATCTGGCGCTCGCCGTCGCCCGCACCGACCCGGGCGCCCGGCCGCGCCCCGGCCTGTCCGCCGTCGGCCTCGGCCCGGCCCGCCTGATGGCCGTCTCCGCGCTGACGACGGCCCTGTCCTGCTCCCTGGGCTCGCTGCTGGCCCTGCTCGTCTTCCTGCATCTGCGCGGCGACCTGACGGGCGTGCCGTTCGACGGTGCGGCGGCGGACGTCCTGGCAGCCGGGCAGCGCCTCCCCGGGCCCGCGACCCTGACCCTGCTGACCCTGCCCCCGGCCATCGCCTCGTCAGCGGTGGCCCTGGCCCTGCGTCCGAAGGACCCCGGCCCCGCCGCGCCGGCCCACCGCGCGTACGGCCGCTTCGGCGCCTTCGGCCACTCGGTGGCACGGGAGACGTTCGGCACGTGCGCAAGATTCGGAGCACGCCTCGCCCGCCGCCCCACACCGGCCGACGACCCCACGAGCCTCCGTCAGTCCGCGGGCAGTCCTGCCGCCGGGGCGGCACGGGTGGACGCGGACGGCACCCCGTCGGCGCCGGGCAGCGCGACCGACCCCCAGCCGCCGGGCACCCCGTCGGCGCCGGGCAGCGCGACCGACCCCACCCCACCACCCCCTGGCAGCGCCGGCACCCCCGCTCCGGACGCCGACTGGAGCGACCTCACCGCCAAGCCCCCCAGAGAGGCCCCCACCGGCCTCCCCTGGGGCATCGCCCTCCTCGCCAGCGGTCTGACGGCCCAGGCCTACGCCGGCCGCTCGTCCCTCGCCATCCTCACCGGCTGGCTCCTCACCACGAGCGGCCTCGTCCTCGCCGCCCCCGGTCTCACCCACGTGTGCGGCTGGCTCCTGCAGTCCACCCGCCCCGGCGCCCTCCGCCTCCTCGCCGGCCGCGTCCTCATGACGGAGGCCACCCGCATCGGCCGCCCCCTGGGCGTCGTCTGCGCGGTCGCGTCCGCCGGCTTCGCCATGACCACCCTGTACACCGGCTCGGCACCGGCGTTCGGCCCCCTGACCACCTTCGGCACGCTCCTCGTCGCCGGCTGCACCGTCGCCACCCTCGTCACCGCCGCGGTGGAGACCCGCCAGTGCCGGGCCGGCACGACCGCCGCGCTGCTCCGCCTCGGCGCCCCGGCCACGATGCTGCGCATGGCCGTGGCCATCCGCGCGGCGGCCCTGCTGGCGTTCTTCGGCCCGCTCACCCTCGGCGTCGCCGCCCTGGCCGCGCTCCCCGTGACCCGCTGAGCCACCCGCCGCAGAAAAATCTCCGGCGACCGATGAGTTCTCCCGGAGCCCTGGGTCTACCCCACCGAACACGCTGACTCCAGGACGCACCACGGAAGCGAGAACCTCATGTACCAGCAGATGATCTTCGTGAACCTGCCCGTGAACGACCTCGACGCCTCGAAGAAGTTCTTCACGGAGCTCGGCTACACGATCAACCCGCAGTTCAGCGACGAGAACGCCGCCTCCGTGGTGATCAGCGACACGATCGTCGCGATGCTCCTGACCAAGCCGTTCTACGCCACCTTCACCAAGAAGGAGATCGCCGACGCGACCACGACCAGCGAGGTGCTGGTCTGTCTGAGCGCCGAGAGCCGCGAGAAGGTCGACGAGCTGGTCGACCGGGCGATCGCGGCGGGCGGCACGGCCAGCGGGCGCACCCAGGACCACGGCTTCATGTACGGCCGCGCCTTCGACGACCTCGACGGCCACACCTGGGAGATCATGTGGATGGACCCGGCGGCGATCCAGAGCTGAACACCACGGACGCACAGGTGCGGACCGCCCAAGTCCCGTATCGCCCTCGGTGACCGGATCGAGCCGGCTTCGGACGCGATCAAACGTCGCGGCGGTTAATAAGCGGGTAAAGCCAACGGCCGTGAGTGGCATATGCGTTGACACTGCTTATGGAGCGCTTATAGACCTGTGAGCCTCCTGGGGGAGCTGGGGCCTCACCTCATCCGTTGCTCCAATTCCCCCTACAGCCCCCCGCAGTTGTGCACTCTGTAAAGGACAAACGTGTCCATAACTCGCCGCAGCGCACGCCGTTCCGTGCGCATCCTGGGTGTCGCCTCCGCCTCGGCCGCGGTGGTGCTGGGTCTGTCCAGCTCCGCCCTCGCCTGCAACATCCGTGACTTCAAGGCCGAAGCCAAGTGCGACGGCGACAAGGGCGTCATCGTCGTCACCGACACCGACGCCGCCGGCACCCCCGCCGTCATCTCCGTGTTCCTCAAGAGCAGCGGCGGCGTCGAGACCAAGGTGGGCCAGCAGGAGGTCAAGGGCTCGGCCCTGGGCACGCCGGTCAGCTTCCCGGAGGACTGGAAGCCGAGCGCGACGTACCGGGTCCACGTCAAGGCGGCCAACATCGTCGACGAGGACGTCCAGCCCGACCTGGTGACCGCGTCCACCGCCTGCAAGACCGAGAGCTCGACGCCGACGCCGCCGGCCTCCAAGACGCCGAAGCCGAAGCCGTCGAAGTCCGCCCCGGCCGAGCCGGCGACCCCGACCCCGACCCCGTCGGCCTCCGAGTCCAGCTCCGCCCCGGCGACCGTGCCGAGCAACGCGCCGTCCCCGGCGGTCGGTGAATCGAACCTCGCCGAGACCGGCGCCAGCTCCAACACCGGCCTGATCGCCGGGATCGCGGGCGCGCTGGTCGTCATCGGCGGCGGCGCGGTCTTCTTCGGCATGCGCCGTCGCGGAACGCGCGGCAACGGCTGACGCCTGACCCTCCGTACACCACCGCGGCCCGTCCTCCTATCCCCAGGGGACGGGCCGCGGTCGTCCGCCGGCGCGCCCGCCGGCCGCCGGCCGCCGGCCCGCCCGGCTCAGCCGAACGTGGCCCGCCCGGCTCAGCCGAAGGTGGCCCGCTCCAGCCAGAACTCCAGCACCTCGCGCTCGCCGAGGACTTCGAGGCCGGGGCTGTCCAGCGGCAGCCGGCGGTAGAAGGCCAGCAGCAGCGAGGTGAGCGGGCCGCGCAGGGCGACCGTGGCCTTCTCGTGGCCACGCCGCCAGACGACACCCTCCTCGCCCAGCTCGATCAGCCACTCGGCGTGCAGCGCCGGGTCGGCGTCGGTGGCGTGCAGGTGGATGCTGCTGCCCGGCCGGCGCAGGTCCTTCGCCGGGTCCCGCGGCAGGTTCCGCTGCGCCCACTCCACGATCTGAAGCCACTCGTCCACCGCGTCGGCGGCGATGTCGGGGGCGACCTCGTAGGGCAGTCCGGCGGCGAGTGCGGCGTCCGCGCGGTGGACGGTGATCTCGTGGACCATACGGCGGGCCCAGAAGCCGGAGTTCATCGTTCCGGCCCATGCCCACACCGCGGTGTCCGGCCCCGCCTCCCGCAGCGCGCCGACGACCAGCTCGCCGGTCTCCGCGAGCCACTTGTCCAGGGCGCTCGCGTCACCCCGTTCCTCGGGCCCGCGGCCGAGCGGGACCTGCTCCGGCGGTACGTTCTCCTGCGCCCGGGTGCGCACGAGGGTGTCCACCCAGCGCAGCGCGCCACCCGTGTGCCGTACGAGGTGCTCCAGCGACCACTCCGGGCAGGTCGGCACGGTCGCTGACAGGTCGCAGCCGGAGGTCACCACGGCCCTCAACTGCTCGACCTGACGGGCGATTTCATCACAGTAACGGTCATGGGCAAGCACAGTCATGCGCCTTACCCTAGAGCGTCCGATGATCAGTCGAGGACGACGATTTCGGCCGCGTCGAACTCCACGCCCACGCCGTCCCCGACCTCCGGCGCGTGTCGCAGCGCGCAGGCGGCCTCCAGACGCGGCCCGTCCCCGGGCTGCAGACGGACGGTCACATGGGTGCCCTTGAAGGTGCGGGCGGTCACCGTGCAGGGCAGGCCCGCGTCGGCGGCCACGAGCCGTACCCCGGCGGGCCGGACCAGCAGGGTGCGGGCGCCCTGCGCGGACCCCTCGGGCACCGGCAGTTTGCCCCAGGGGCTGTCGGCGGCCGTGCCCGCGACGGTCGCCGGGACGACGTTGTCGAAGCCGAGGAAGCGGGCCACGAACGCGTCGGCGGGCCGCTGCCACACCTCAAGGGGCGTACCGGACTGGGCGATCCGCCCGTCCCGCATCACCACCACCCGGTCGGCCAGCGCGAACGCCTCGCCCTGGTCGTGGGTCACGGCGAGCACGGTGGTGCCCAGCCGGCCGAACAGCTCCCGCAGTTCGACCACCAGGCGTTCCCTGAGCGAGCGGTCGAGCTGGCCGAGCGGCTCGTCCAGCATCAGCAGCCGGGGCCGGGGCGCGAGCGCCCGGGCGAGCGCGACACGCTGCTGCTCGCCGCCGGACAGGGAGGCCACGGCCCGCCGGGCGGCCCCCGGCAGCCCGACCAGCTCCAGCAACTGCCCCACCTCGGCGTCCCGTTCACCCCTGGCCACGCCGTGCATCCGCAGCCCGAAGGCCACGTTCGCGCCGACGTCCCGCTGCGGGAAGAGCTGGTGGTCCTGGAACATCAGGCCGATACCGCGCCGGTGCGCGGGCACGCCCGCCTGGTCGCGGCCGTCGAGCAGCACCCGTCCACCGGACAGGGGCTGCAGCCCGGCGACCGCCCGCAGCAGGGTCGACTTGCCGCTGCCGCTGGGCCCGAGCACGCACACCACCTCGTGCTCGGCGACGTCGAGTCCGACCGCGTCCAGCACGGCCCGCCCGCCGAAGCGCACGGTCGCGGCATCGAGGCTCAGCAGCATCCAGAGCTCCCCGGTCCGGCCTGCAGCATCTAGAACTCTCCCGTCCGGTCGGTGCGCAGCCGCTCCAGGATCAGCAGCGCGGCGGCGCACACCACCATCAGAATGGTCGAAAGGGCCATGGCCTGGCCGTAGTTGAGGTCCCCGGGGCGGCTGAGCAGCCGGGCCACGGCGACCGGGAGCGTCGGGTTGTCGGGCCGCGCGATGAACACGGTCGCCCCGAACTCGCCGAGCGAGACGGCGAACGCGAACCCGGCCGCGACCAGCAGCGCCCGCCGCACCATCGGCAGGTCCACCTCCCGCCACACCCGCCAGGGCGAGGCACCGAGCACGGCGGCGGCCTCCCGGAGGCGTGCGTCCACCGCGCGCAGCACCGGCAGCATGGTCCGTACGACGAAGGGGGCGCCGACCAGCGCCTGGGCGAGCGGCACCAGGATCCAGGACTGGCGCAGGTCCAGCGGCGGCTTGTCGAGGGCGATCAGGAAACCGAAGCCGACGGTCACCGCGGACACGCCGAGCGGCAGCATCAGCAGCGCGTCGAAGCCCCGCACCAGGCGGCCCGCGTCCCGGCGGGCCAGCGCGGCGGCGGCCAGGCCGCCGATCACGACGGCGAGGACGGTGGCGGCGACGGCGTACTGGAGCGAGGTCCACACCGCGTGCACGGGCGCCACCAGGAACGTACCACCGTCGGAGTTCGCGAGTGCGCGGTAGTAGCCGAAGCCGGGCGCGTCCAGGGAGCGGCGGACGAGGACGGCGAGCGGCAGGACCAGCAGGAGCGCGATCGTGGCGAGGACACCGGCGAGCAGGGCCCACTGCCCGGCGCCGCGCGGGCGGCGGGCGGTGGTCCCGGGGTCGACGAGCCGCAGGGCGGTCTCCCGGCGTCGTACCGTCCAGGCGTGCACGACGAGGATCGCGCCGACGGCGACGAACTGGACGAGGGTGAGGACGGCCGCCGTGGAGAGGTCGAAGACCTCGGAGGTCTGCCGGTAGATCTCCACTTCGAGGGTGGAGAAGGTGGGGCCGCCGAGGATCTGGACGACACCGAAGGAGGTGAAGGTGAACAGGAACACCATCAGCGCGGCGGCGGCCACGGCGGGGGCGAGGGCCGGGAGGGTGACCTTCCGCCAGGCGCGCAGCGGGGACGCGCCGAGCACGCGGGCCGCCTCCTCCTGCCGGGGGTCGAGCTGGGACCACAGCCCGCCGACGGTCCGTACGACGACCGCGTAGTTGAAGAAGACATGGGCCAGCAGGATCGCCCACACCGTGGTGTCCAGGCGTACGCCCCACAGCTGGTCGAGCAGTCCGCCGTGTCCGACGAGGGCGAGGAAGGCGCTGCCCGCGACGACGGTCGGCAGCACGAACGGCACGGTGACCACGGCCCGCAGCAGTCGCTTGCCCGGAAAGTCCAGGCGGGCGAAGAGATACGCGGCGGGCAGCGCGAGCAGCAGGGTGAGCGCGGTGGAGGCCAGCGCCTGCCAGGTGGTGAACCACAGCACGTGCCGGATGTCCGGCTGCGTGACCACGTCCCCGATCCGCCCGAACCGCCAGGTGCCGTCCGCCTTCAGTCCGCGCGCGACGATCGCGGCGACGGGCCAGGCGAAGAACACGGCGAAGAACGCGACGGGCAGGGCCATCAGGCCCAGCCGCGCCGCGCTCCCCCGCCGGGGCTTCGCTACTTCAGTACGAGCGAGGTCCACGACTTGACCCACTGGTCACGGTTGGCGGCGATCCTGCCGGGGGCCATGGTCTCGGGGTGCTTGGCCTGCGGGCCGTACTGTGCGAACTCCGGCGGCACCTGGGCGGCCTTGCGTACCGGGTAGACGAACATGTTCAGCGGCATGTCGTCCTGGAACTCCTTGGTGAGCAGGAAGTCGAGGAACGCCTTGCCGCCCTTGGTGTTCTTCGCGTTGCTCAGCAGGCCGGCGTACTCGGTCTGCCGGAAGCAGGTGCCGTACGACACGCCGGTCGGGGCGGTGCTGGGCCGCTTCTTGGCGTAGATGACCTCGGCGGGCGGGGAGGAGGCGTACGACACCGCCAGCGGGCGGTCGCCACCCGCCTTCCTGCCCTCCGACGAACCCGAGAACTCCTGGTAGTAGGCCTGCTCCCAGCCGTCGACGACCTTGACGCCGTTGGCCTTCAGCTTCTTCCAGTAGTCCTGCCAGCCGTGGTCGCCGAACCGGGCGGCGCTGCCGAGCAGGAAGCCGAGGCCCGGCGAGGAGGTCGCGGCGTTCTCGGTGACGAGGAGGTTCTTGTACTGGGGCTTGGCGAGGTCGGCGAAGGACTGCGGCGGGGTCAGCTTGTGCTCGCTGAAGTAGGCCTTGTCGTAGTTGACGCAGATGTCGCCGGTGTCGATGGGCGTGACGCGGTGCTTGTCCTGGTCGACGCGGTACTGGGGCAGGACCAGGTCGCCGCCCTTGGGCTCGTACGGCTGGAAGAGCCCGTTGTCCAGGGCACGGGAGAGCAGGGTGTTGTCGACGCCGAAGAAGACGTCACCCTGCGGGTTGTCCTTGGTCAGGATCGCCTTGTTGACCGCCTGCCCGGCGTCGCCGTCCTTGAGGACCCTGACCTTGTACCCGGACCGCTTCTCGAAGTCCTGGAGCACGTTCTTGGAGACGGCCCACGAGTCGTGGCTGACGAGGGTCACGGTCTTGGAGTCCGCGGACGACGTACTCCCACCGGAACCGCACGCGGACAGGCTGATCAGGCCGAGCCCGACCGCCACGGCCACGAAGGTCTTGTTCTGCACTGGATGTCCTCCTGGGGTTGGCCAGGAAGAGACGCGGCCCTGCCCGGGCTCCGTGGGAGGAGCCCGGGCAGGGCGCAACAGCTTGAGTGATGACCGAACTCCCTACCCAGAATGACCTGGGCGAGGTTCAGAGGGTCTGCGGCCCTGTCCGCCGCACTCTCAGCGCTGTGGCGCTCCCCTGTCGGAATATGAAGATGTGTGGACGTGGCCAGATTACCGCTCGGTGGCCGCGAGCTGACCACAGGCTCCGTCGATCTCCTGACCACGGGTGTCCCGGACCGTGACCGGCACACCATGAGCGGCGATGGCCTCCACGAACGCCTTCTCGTCCTCGGGCCGCGAGGCGGTCCACTTGGATCCCGGCGTCGGGTTGAGCGGGATGAGGTTGACGTGCACGGGCTTGCCCCTGAGCAGCCGGCCGAGCCGGTCACCACGCCAGGCCTGGTCGTTGATGTCGCGAATGAGCGCGTACTCGATGCTCAGCCGCCGCCCGCTCTTCTCGGTGTACTCGAAGCCGGCGTCCAGCACCTCGCGCACCTTCCACCGCGTGTTCACGGGGACGAGGGTGTCGCGCAGTTCGTCGTCGGGCGCGTGCAGGGAGATCGCGAGCCGGCACTTGAAGCCCTCGTCGGCGAACCGGTGGATGGCCGGCACGAGCCCGACGGTGGACACGGTGATCCCGCGCTGCGACAGCCCGAGCCCGTCCGGGGCGGGATCGGTCAGCGCGCGAACGGCGCCCACGACCCGCTTGTAGTTGGCGAGCGGCTCGCCCATGCCCATGAAGACGATGTTGGACAGCCGGGCGGGTCCCCCGGGCACTTCCCCGTCCCGCAGGGCCCGCATCCCGTCCACGATCTGGTGGACGATCTCGGCGGTGGACAGGTTCCGGTCGAGCCCGGCCTGTCCCGTGGCGCAGAACGGACAGTTCATGCCGCAGCCGGCCTGCGAGCTGATGCACATGGTGACCCGGTCCGGGTACCGCATCAGCACGGACTCGACGAGCGTCCCGTCGAACAGCCGCCACAGCGTCTTGCGGGTGGCCCCCTGGTCGGTGGACAGATGCCGTACGACGGTCATCAGCTCCGGGAACAGCGCTTCCTGCAGCTTGGCGCGCGACCCTGCGGGGATGTCGGTCCACTGCTCCGGGTCGTGCGCGTACCGCGCGAAGTAGTGCTGCGAGAGCTGCTTGGCACGGAACGGCTTCTCACCGATCTCGGCCACCGCGTCCTTGCGCTCGGCGGGTGTGAGGTCGGCGAGATGCCGCGGCGGCTTCTTGGCTCCGCGCGGGGCGACGAAAGTGAGTTCTCCGGGCTTAGGCATGGCCTAACCAGTGTCGCAGATCATTTTTGGGGGTTCGGCGGTGTGCGGATGTCGAGAACGTGCCACCGGCTCCGTCCCGGGGACAGCAGCGGCCACCACCGGCCGCACGAGGAAGAAGGAGAGGCCGGCATGGCGATTCAGCGGATGGACAACGTCGGGATCGTCGTCGAGGACATGGACGCCGCCATCGCGTTCTTCGTGGAACTCGGTATGGAGCTGGAGGGCAGGGGGGAGGTCGAGGGTCTCTTCGCCGACCGGTGCACCGGACTCGACGGCGTCCGCTGTGACATCGCGATGCTCCGGACCCCGGACGGTCACAGCCGGCTCGAACTGGCGAAGTACCGCAGCCCCGCGGTGATCGGCGCCGGGCCGCGCAACCGGCCGCACAACATCGTGGGCACGCACCGCGTCATGTTCGCCGTCGACGACATCGAGGACACCGTTGCCCGCCTGCGCCCGCACGGCGCCGAACTCGTCGGCGAGATCGCCCGGTTCGAGGACAGCTGTCTGCTCTGCTACCTCCGCGGCCCAGAGGGCATCATCGTCGGACTGGCCGAGCAACTGCGCTGAGCAGGACGAACCGCACCAGGCAGCCGAGGCTCTCGGGTGCCTACCGGCGGGTAACGCCGCCGACGCGGATTCGGGCCGCCGAACCGCACGAACCCTCACGCTGTGTCGAAGTCCGACCGGGGCCGGACCTCCACGACGAAGTCCGCGTCGCTGATGTCGCCCTCCTCGTCATGCCAGAGGAAGACCCGCACGTGCATCGCGTGGTGGAGGCCGGTCCGCTCCCACTCGGTCATCAGGTCCGCGACGATGCGGCCGATGGCGTGCTTGGCTCCCTCGGCCGAGTCGGGGGCGGTGATCGCGCCCTGCCACCGGTCGGGGTCGCTGCCGTAGGGGCGCCAGCCCTCGGAGCCGTGCGGCTCGAACACCCGGTACGCCCAGTCCGTATTGGTGTTCATAACTCCGATCCTGTCACCGGGAGGGGCCTCATGCGCCGCATCGGATCGGCACCCGCTCCGGCCCCGCTGAGCCGCTCACTCAGCGTGACGGCCTGGAAGATCGCGGGCTGGCGCTGAGCCGGTGCTTCGCGGCGGCCGTCAGCTCGTCGAGGCGCTGCGCCAGCGGATTCAGATCCGGGGCGAAGTCCCCCTTCGCCACCTGACCCAACACGGCGGCGATCTCCCGATCGAGCCTCGCCGTGGCCGAGCGCACCTCGTCACTGTCGATGTCCGCCTGGGCCATGTCCCAGGTCGCGTGGCACGCGCTGTGGTGCAGCATCGCTTCGTCCTGGATCTGCTGCCGGTGCCCGGGGGAGTCCGACGCGCTGATCACCTGCGGTAGCCCAGCCACCCAATCCCTTGCCGCGCACACCTGCACGAACTGCTGGTGGACGGCTTGTCGCTGAGCTCTGAGCCCCGAGTCCTCGTCCCTGCGGCGCTGTCTCAGAGTCCTGATCGCGTAGTGGGCCGTGGCCCCGCAGAAACCTCCGCCAAGGGCTCCGCCGAGGCCTGCGAGCACCGTATCGAGCCTGATCACACCTCCCAGTGAACGGCTTGGGGCAGGACGTACGGCGTTCCACGCCGAACGGATCACCCGTTGTGCCCGCAGACACACGCGGCCGGTGGAGCCGAGACGGCTGTGAAGTTCTGCTGACGAACGGTCGGGTTTCCTGGTCGGGCCTTGTCCCACCCCGTGGGCTGACGTAACCAGATGAGCCATGAACCTTTTCGGCCGCAACTCCTTCCAGCGGCGCGCGCAGCCGTCCCCCGCTCCCGTGGCGACCGCCGCCCCGGTGGCCAGTGCCACCGCCGTACTGCCCGACCCGGAGCTGGCGGGCCTCACCGGCGAGTGGCTGATCGACCCGGCGCACAGCAGAATCGGGTTCTCCGTGCGGCACGCGATGGTGACGACCGTCCGCGGTGCTTTCACGCAGTACGAGAGCCGTCTGTACTTCGACGGCCGCGACCCGGCCCGTTCCCGCGCCGACCTCGTGCTGTACACCGCCAGTGTCGACACCGGTGTCGAGCAGCGTGACGCCCACGTGGCGGGCCGCCAGTTCCTGGACGCGGCGACGTACCCGCGGATGACCTTCACGAGCACCACCGTGCGGCTCGCCGGCAAGGACGTCTACCTCATGACCGGCGATCTCACCATCAGGGACACCACCCGCCCCGTCGACCTGGAGCTCACCTACATCGGCCATGTCACCGACGCGTTCGGTGACGAGCGGGTGGGATTCGACGGCACGACCACCATCAACCGGTCCGACTGGGGGCTGACCTACGACGCCAGACTGGTCCAGGGCGGATCCATGGTGAGCGAGAAGGTCCGACTCCAGTTCGACATCGCCGCCATCCGCGCCACCTGAGACCGCATTCGGCCGGTCACGGCGACGGGCCCCCGTCCTGCACACAGGACGGGGGCCCGGAGGCGTACGACACGGAGGTCAGGCGGAACCTACGAAGATCACCAGCAGCAGCCAGACCACCGGCGCGGTGGGCAGCAGCGAGTCGAGCCGGTCCATGATGCCGCCGTGGCCGGGGAGCAGGGTGCCCATGTCCTTGATCCCCAGATCGCGCTTGATCATGGACTCGCCGAGGTCGCCCAGCGTGGCGCTGGCCGCGACCGCGAGGCCCAGCAGCAGGCCCTGCCACCAGGTGCCGCCGTCGATCAGGAACTGCATGCACAGGGCGCCCGCCACCATCGCGAACAGCACCGCGCCGAGCAGGCCCTCGCGGGTCTTGCCGGGGCTGATGCGCGGGGCCAGCTTGTGCTTGCCGAACCGCCAGCCGACCGCGTACGCGCCGGTGTCGCTGACGACCGTCAGGAGGAGGAAGGTCAGGACCCGCCACGGCCCGTCCTTCGCGGTCAGCGTCATCGCGACGAACGTGGCCAGGAACGGCACGTAGAAGGCGGCGAAGACGCCCGCCGTGACGTCCTTGAGATAGCCCTCCGGCGACTCCGTCATCCGCCAGACCAGGGTGGCCAGGGCCGTCAGCGCCATGGCGACCCACGCCCCCTCGGCGCCGCGGACGTACCCGGCGACGACCATGGCCGCACCGCCGACCGCGAGCGGCACCAGCGGCGCCTTGATGCCCTTGCGCTCCCGCAGCCTGCTGGTCAGCTCCCACAGCCCGACGACCACGGCGACGGCGATGACGCCGACGAACGCGGGCTTCCAGACGAACAGGGAGGCGACGATCACCACACCGAGCCCGACCCCGACCCCTATGGCCGCGCTCAGGTCACGGCCCGCGCTCTTCTTCCGCGGCGCTGGCGCCGCCTGCTGGGCGTCGGGCATGGGCTCCGGATTCTGGTTCTCGGCCGGGACGGTCCGGACCGGCGCGGGCTCGGGGCGGAACTCGTCCTGGAACAGGGAGCCGCTCACCCGAGCGGCCCGCCGGTCGTCGTCCTGGGCTCCGCCGTAGGCGGCTTCGTCGGGCACGATGGGCATGGGGCGAGTGTGCTGCGCCTTGGGCGCATCGTACGCGGGACCCGCCGGGGCGGCCCCCTGGACAGGCCCACCCTCGGTGGGCCCCCAGTAGCGGGCCTGCCCCGCCGGTGGCGGCGCCCCCCAGGAAGAGTCGCTCATCAGACTTCGAGCAGTTCCGCTTCCTTGTGCTTCAGGAGCTCGTCCACCTGGGCGACGTACTTCGCCGTGGTGTCGTCGAGCTCCTTCTCCGCACGACGGCCCTCGTCCTCGCCGACCTCGCCGTCCTTGATCAGCTTGTCGATGGCGTCCTTGGCCTTGCGGCGCACGGAACGGATCGAGACCTTCGCGTCCTCGCCCTTGCCCTTGGCGACCTTGATGTACTCGCGGCGACGCTCCTCGGTCAGCTCGGGGAACACCACCCGGATGATGTTGCCGTCGTTGCTGGGGTTGACGCCCAGGTCGGAGTCGCGGATCGCCTGCTCGATGTTGCGCAGCGCGCTCTTGTCGAACGGCGTCACGACCGCCATGCGCGGCTCCGGCACGGAGAACGAGGCCAGCTGGTTGATCGGCGTCGGGGCGCCGTAGTAGTCGGCCACGATCTTGTTGAACATCGCCGGGTGCGCACGGCCGGTGCGGATCGCGGCGAAGTCCTCCTTGGCGACCACGACGGCCTTCTCCATCTTCTCCTCGGCCTCGAGGAGGGTCTCTTCGATCACCACTTGCTCCTGCGTGTCTTGAGTAAGGCCCGGCTGCGGTTCCTCTGTCGGGCGGCGGCCGGCTGCGTCGCGTCTTCTTCCTGCACGGTTCCCGACCGGCAGGACATTGTCCATCCCCCGGCCCGGGTCCGGCCCCCTTACAGGGCCGCACACCACCGGCCGGGTTGATCCCGGGTCAGTCCCGGCTGCCCTGGTCACCCACCAGGGTGCCGATCTTCTCACCCTTGACGGCGCGGGCGATATTGCCCTCCGCGAGAAGCTCGAAGACGAGGATCGGGAGCTTGTTGTCGCGGCACAGCGTGATGGCGGTGGCATCGGCGACCTTGAGGTCGCGGGTGATGACCTCGCCGTACCCGAGGGCGTCGAACTTGACCGCGTCCGGGTTGGTCTTGGGGTCGGAGTCGTAGACCCCGTCCACGCCGTTCTTGCCCATGAGCAGCGCCTCGGCGTCGATCTCCAGGGCGCGCTGGGCGGCGGTGGTGTCGGTGGAGAAGTACGGCATGCCCATACCGGCGCCGAAGATGACCACGCGGCCCTTCTCCAGGTGGCGCACGGCGCGCAGCGGGATGTACGGCTCGGCGACCTGGCCCATGGTGATGGCGGTCTGCACCCGGCTGTCGATGCCCTCCTTCTCCAGGAAGTCCTGGAGGGCGAGGCAGTTCATGACGGTGCCGAGCATGCCCATGTAGTCGGAGCGGGCCCGGTCCATGCCGCGCTGCTGGAGTTCGGCGCCGCGGAAGAAGTTGCCGCCGCCGATGACGACCGCGATCTCGGCGCCGTCGCGCACGACGGCTGCGATCTCGCGGGCGATCTTGTGCACCACGTCCGGGTCCACGCCCAGGCCCCCGCCACCGGAGAAGGCCTCTCCGGACAGCTTCAGCAGAAACCGGCCGCGTACTTTGCCGTCGTCGCTCTTCTGGGCCTTGGTGGTCATGGGGATCCCGCCTCTTTCACGTGTTGCACATACGAAGAAGGCCATTGCCGATGGGGTCGCTTTTCGCTCCCATGCGCGGCAATGGCCTCCTCGTCAGATCTGCTGCCGTCCGCCCCACGCCGGGGTGTGGCGGTGTGCGCGGACGACTGCTTACGACCCTATCGGGATTCCTCCCGGGATTGTTCCCGGAATCCCTCCGTGGGCCGTGCGTCGATCACGGTACGGACTCAGATGCCGACCTTGATGCGCGAGAAGCGCTTCAGGGTGACACCGGCCTCGTCCAGCACCTTCTGGACCGACTTCTTGTTGTCGAGCGCGTACGGCTGGCCGAGCAGCGTGGCGTCCTTGAAGAAGCCGTTGAGGCGACCCTCGACGATCTTGGCGATCGCGGCCTCGGGCTTGCCCTCGGCGCGGGTGGTCTCCTCGGCGATCCGACGCTCGGACTCGACGACGTCGGCCGGCACCTCGTCCTTGGAGAGGTACTTCGGCGCGAAGGCGGCGATGTGCTGGGCGATGCCCTTGGCGACCTCGGCGTTCGGCTTGTCCAGCTCGACCAGGACACCGATCTGCGGGGGCAGGTCGGGCATGGTGCGGTGCATGTAGGCGAGCACGAAGCCGTCGGCGAACTGCGCGAAGCGGTCCAGGACGATCTTCTCGCCGAGGTTGGCGTTGGCCTCGTCCACGAACGCCTGGACGGTCTTGCCGGCCTCGATCTCGGAGGCGAGCAGGGCCTCCAGGTCGGCCGGGTTCGTCTTCGCGACGTGCTCGGCGATGGCGTTGGCCACGGCCTGGAACTTCTCGCCCTTGGCGACGAAGTCCGTCTCGCACTTCAGCTCGACCAGGACGCCGGAGGAGTTGTCGTCGGCGATGATGGAGACCACGGCGCCGTTCTCGGCGGAGCGGCCCTCGCGCTTGGCGACGCCCTTCTGGCCCTTGATACGCAGCGCCTCGACGGCCTTCTCGACGTTGCCCTCGGCCTCGTCCAGCGCCTTCTTGCAGTCCATCATGCCGGCGCCGGTGAGCTCACGGAGCTTCTTGACGTCGGCGGCGGTGTAGTTCGCCATGAGTCTGTGAGTCTTTCTCGAAGTCTGGAGGTGTCAGATCCGCACGGTTCGTGATCCACATGTAGCCGCGGATCCCGTACGCGGTGCCGACCTACGGGTGAACAGCGGGGGCGGACTTGATGTCACCGCCCCCGCTGTCAACGCTGACGTCAGGCCTGCTCGCCCTCGGCGGCCTTCTCGCCCTCGGCCGGAGCGGCCTCGGCGGCAGCCTCAGCGGCCGGAGCGGCCTCGGCAGCAGCCTCAGCGACCGGAGCGGCCTCGGCAGCCGGAGCCTCGTCCTTCTTCTCACCCTCGAGCAGGTCGCGCTCCCACTCGGCGAGCGGCTCGCCCGCGGCCTTCTCGCCCTTGTCACCGGTGGCGACGCGCGAGCGGCTGATGAGGCCCTCGGCGACGGCGTCGGCGATCACGCGGGTGAGCAGGGTGACGGAGCGGATCGCGTCGTCGTTGCCCGGGATCTTGTAGTCGACCTCGTCGGGGTCGCAGTTGGTGTCGAGGATCGCGACGACCGGGATGTTGAGCTTCCGGGCCTCGCCGACCGCGATGTGCTCCTTCTTGGTGTCCACGATCCAGACGGCGCTGGGCACCTTCTGCATCTCGCGGATACCGCCGAGGGTCTTCTCCAGCTTGGCCTTCTCGCGCGAGAGCACGAGAAGCTCCTTCTTGGTCAGACCGGACGCGGCGACGTCCTCGAAGTCGATCTGCTCAAGCTCCTTGAGGCGCTGCAGACGCTTGTAGACGGTCGAGAAGTTGGTGAGCATGCCGCCCAGCCAGCGCTGGTTGACGTAGGGCATGCCGACGCGGGTGGCCTGCTCGGCGATGGCCTCCTGCGCCTGCTTCTTGGTGCCGACGAACATGACCGTGCCGCCGTGGGCGACGGTCTCCTTGACGAACTCGTAGGCGCGGTCGATGTACGACAGCGACTGGAGCAGGTCGATGATGTAGATGCCGTTGCGCTCGGTGAAGATGAAGCGCTTCATCTTCGGGTTCCAGCGACGGGTCTGGTGACCGAAGTGGACGCCGCTCTCCAGCAGCTCCCGCATCGTGACGACGGCCATGGCCGTATCTCCTTGGTGTTCTCGGTTGTGCCGCGGATGCCGGACGGCTCCCGCGCCTGACGCCCGCGACGCGCCTTGCCGCTGAGGACCGAGAGGCGCTGACACCGACCGCTGGGCGGACTGGTGTCGGGGCGTGCGAAGTCGACCCGGTGACCCGGATCGCCAGAAGAAGTGTACGGGACCGCCGGGGCGCCGGGTGACGCCGCTGTCCACAACCGGGGCGTGGTCCACAGGCTCCGGCCATGATCGGCGGGGATGCGGGACGGTGGCCGCATGCGACGAGCGATGCGAAATGCCCTGGTGTCGGCGGGTCTGCTCCTCGGCCTGGGGCCGGTGGCCCTGCTGTCCCCCGGGGCCTGGGCGGACGCCCCTGCGCCGGCCCCCGGTCCACCCTCCCGGCCCCCGGTCCCGGCGGTCGCGCGCATCTGGCCGGTGGGCGTACGCCCCTTGGTGTTACGGGGCTGGGAGCCCCCGGCGACGGTGTACGGCCCCGGCCACCGGGGCGTGGACCTGTCCGCGCCCGCCGGTGCACCCGTCCGCGCGGTCTCGGCCGGCCGGGTGACGTTCGCGGGCCGGGTGGCGGGGAAGGGGGTGGTCTCGGTCGGCCTGGCGGGCACGGATCTGCGTACGACGTACGAGCCGGTGACTCCGTCGGTGCGCAAGGGGGACACCGTGGGGCCGGGCGAGGTCGTGGGGGCGGTGGAGCCGACGGGGTCCCACTGCGGTGCGGCGACCTGCGTCCACTGGGGTCTGCGCCAGGGTGAGGCCTACCTGGACCCCCTGTCCCTCCTCCCGCCCTGGCTGCTGCACGGGGGGCCGCCGAGACTGCTGCCGGTGCTGGGCGTGCCCCTGCCGGGGTAGCGCTCGCACGGCGGCCGCCGTGCGAGCGCCGCGCCGCCGTGGCCGGGCTCAGCCTCTGACGCCTCGCAGCACCATGGCCACCGCCGCGTCCGTCACCACGGAGGGATCCTCGGCGGCACCGAGCTCGATGCGCCGCACCGCCGCGTCCACGACCCCCTGCAGCAGCATCGCCGCCAGCCGGGGCTGCTCGTGCCCCATCTCGCCGAGCGCCTCGGCGATCATCGCGACCAGTCCCCCGTGCGCGGCCCGGATCTTCTCCCGCGCCCCGGCGTCCAGCTCGCTCGCGGAGATGGCCACGACCGCCCGGTGCCGCCGGTCCCCGACCAGCGCCAGCTGCTGCCGGACATAGGCCTCGACCTTGCCCTCGGCGGACGGCGCGCGCTCCATCGCGGCAGCCACCTCGGCCGCCCACAACGGGAAGTCGACCTCGCACAGCTCCTCGACCACGGCGGCCCGCGACCGGAAGTACTCGTACACGGACGACCGCGCCAGCCCCGTCCGCTCGGCCAGCGCGGGAAAGGTCAGCGCATCGGTTCCGCCCTCGGACAGCAGGGACCGCGCCGCGTCCAGCAGGGCGGCTCGCTGCATCGACCGGTGCTCGGCCACGGAGGCCGCTCGAATCCTTGGCACGTCAACCACTTTACGGAGGACCCCACCCGAACGGGAGCCACTCACCACCGCGCCGCCGGTCTCTCTTGTGGCGCCGGGCGCCGGCGCCGGCGGCTCAGCGCCCGAAGCTCGCCAGCTTGGCCCGCAGCTGCAGGACCGACTTGGTGTGGATCTGGCTGACCCGGCTCTCGGTGACACCCAGCACGTTGCCGATCTCGGCGAGGGTGAGCCCCTCGTAGTAGTAGAGGGTGACCACGGTCTTCTCCCGCTCGGGCAACGTGTTGATCGCCCGCGCGAGAAAGCGGCGCAACTCCCGGTCCTCGGCCACCTCCACCGGGTTGTCCGCGGCGGTGTCCTCCAGCGTGTCCATGAGGCTGAGCCGGTCCCCGCCCTCACCGCCGACGTGCAGCAGCTCCTCCAGCGCGACCACGTTGGCCAGCGACAGCTGGCTGAACACGGCGTGCAGCTCGTCGACCTCCATGCCCAGCTCCGCGGCCACCTCGCCCTCGGTGGGGGTGCGCCGCAGCCGCGCCTCCAGCGTGGCGTAGGCCCGCTCCACGTTCCGCGCCTTCTGCCGCACCGACCGCGGGATCCAGTCCAGCGCCCGCAGCTCGTCGATCATCGCGCCCCGGATCCGGGTGATCGCGTACGTCTCGAACTTGATCTCCCGGTCGATGTCGAACTTCTCGATCGCGTCGATCAGCCCGAAGACGCCCGAGGAGACGAAGTCGGCCTGCTCCACATTGGGCGGCAGCCCCACGCTCACCCGCCCCGCCACGTACTTCACGAGCGGCGAGTAGTGCAGGATCAGCTGCTCCCGCAGCCGCTCGTCCCCCGTCGCCTTGTACGACCGCCACAGCTCGTCGAGCGTCGAGGGAGCGGGCGGCCGCACGCTGCCACCGTCGCGAGCGGCTGGGGGGATCGCCGCCCGGTCGGACCCGGAGGTGTGCTGGGGCATTCGTCGCCTTGTGCCGTTCTGCCGTGAAGTGCCGTGAAGTGCTGTGAAGAAGGGGAGAGTGGGACGGGGTGCGGGGAAGCGGGCTGACTGGGTGGGCTGTCGGTCTGGTGTCGAGTTGGCGGGATCTGTGCGGTCGCCTTCGTGAGCGTAGCGTGACTGAGCTGTCGCGGTGTGCGAACACCGAGGCACCACCCGTGCGCGGGGCGCTCCCGCCGGCCTCGCGCGCGCCTTCCGCGGCTCGCTCTGCGTGACCGGTCGGAGCGCCAACTCCGGGAAACCTCAAGGGCGTCGGGCATTCCCCCGGACGGCCGAACACGCTCGGTCAGCACGGACGGTGACCCCTGCGGACCGACATCACGGCCTGGCGTGTCAACTTCCAGCCGTCGCCGTGTCGTTCGACGTATCCAAGTGCTCGGAGTTCGTACAATCTCGCGATCGCCTCGTCCCGCGTGGTCGGCGTGCCGAGCGCGATCTCCTCGGCGGTCGCCGCGCGGTTGCCGGGCAGGGCGGCGAGGACCGCCCGGACCGGGGGTTCCAGCAGGTCGCGTGGGAGGACGGGGCCCCTGCGGGCCGGCGCCAGCTCACCCATGTCACCCACGAGTTCCACGACTTCCGCCGCATCGGTGACCAGCGTTGCCTCACCGCGCAGCAGTTCGTGCACGCCGGCGGAGAGGGCGCTGGTGGCGGGGCCGGGCACGCCCATGGTGAAGCGTCCGAGGCGGGCCGCGGCCCGCGCGGTGGCCAGCGAGCCGCTGCGCGCGGCGGCCTCCACGACGACGGTGCCCGTGGTCAGCGCGGCGATGACGCGGTTGCGCAGGATGAACCGGCTCGGCGTCGGATGGTCGCCCGGGGGCAGCTCACCGACCACCAGTCCCTGGTCCGCGATCCGGCTGATCAGGGCGGCGTGACCGCGTGGGTACGGCCGGTCGACGCCGCAGGCCAGGACGGCGGCGGTGGCCCCGCGGGCGGCGAGGGCGCCTCGGTGGGCGGCGCCGTCGATGCCGTAGGCGCCGCCCGAGACCACGACCCAGCCGCGCTCGGCGAGTCCCGCGGCGAGGGTGGCGGCCATATGGGTGCCGTACTCGGTGCAGGCACGGGCCCCGACGACGGCCACCGACCTGAGCGCCCACATCCGCAGACTGGGCCGCCCGCGCACCCACAGCCCGGTCGGCCGGGCGTCCCCGAGGTCATCGAGCTGCCGGGGCCACTCCGCGTCGTGGGGGCCCACGAACCGCGCCCCGGCGGCCCGCGCCGCCGCGAGATCCCGCTCCGGCTCGGCCCGCCGGGCCCGCTCGACCAGCCCGGCCCACCGCGCCTCGCTCACACCCGGCAGGGCCCGCACGCCCTCCCGTAACCGGCGCACCACCTCCCCCGCCCCGAGCTCCCGGACCCAGCGCCCGCCGGCCTCGTCCCCCGGCTCCAGAACCCGGCAGAGAAGGACCCGCCCGAGCAGCTCGTCCCCGGGGCCCTCGTCCGTGGTCATGTCAGTGCCCCGATGGCCATCGGCACTCCTCGGGGGACCCCGGTGCGCAGTTGGAGGGCCAGGGCGACGTCCGTAGCGTCCGGACGGTCGTGTCCGGCGAGGTCGGCGACCGTCCAGGCGACGCGCAGGACCCGGTCGATGCCGCGGGCGGTGAGCACGCCCCGCTCAAGGCTGCGCTCGGCCTCGCCCATCGCGCCGGCCAGGGGGTGGTAGCGGCTGCGCAGCTCCCGGCCCGGCACCTCGCTGTTGGTGCGCCACGGGGTTCCCGCCAGGCGGGCCGCCGTACGCTCGCGGGCCTGCCGCACCCGCTCGGCCACGGTCGCCGTGGACTCGCCGCGGGCCCCGGGTTCGGTGAGCTGGGCACGGGTGACCGGGTCGACCTCGACCCGCAGGTCCACCCGGTCCAGCAGGGGACCGGAGAGCCGGGACTGGTAGCGGCGGATCGCCGACGGCGGGCACTCGCACAGGGAGTCGCGCAGCGAGAAGCGTCCACAGGGGCAGGGGTTGGCCGCCAGCACCATCAGGAAGCGGGCCGGGAAGCGGACGACACCGGCGCTGCGCGCGATCACGACGTGCCCGGACTCCAGCGGCTGGCGCAGGGCGTCCAGGGTCTGGCTGCGGAACTCGGGCGCCTCGTCCAGGAACAGCACGCCGCGATGGGCGAGGGAGACCGCGCCGGGCCGGGCGATGCCGGGGCCTCCGCCGACGAGTGACTGCATCGTGGCCGAGTGGTGCGGGGCGCAGTAGGGGGCGACGTCGATGAGCGGCTTGCCCGGCGGCAGCAGCCCGGCCACCGAGTGCACCGCCGTGACCTCGAGCGAGTCCGCCCTGGTGAGCCGGGGAAGGACGGCGGGGAGCCGTTCGGCGAGCATGGTCTTGCCCGCGCCGGGCGGTCCTTCGAGGAACAGGTGGTGTCCGCCGGCGGCGGCCACCTCCACGGCCGTGCGGGCCGAGGTCTGGCCCACGACGTCCGCCAGGTCGTGATCGTGGTCGTGCTGCGCGGCACCGACGCTGTGCATGCCGGTGGCCGCGCCCGTACCGGGCATGCGCAGGCCCGCCAGGAGGGGGTCGGGACGCCCTTGCCCGTCCGGTTCCTCCTCGGGGACGGGCTCTTCGGTGAGGACCGCGACGAGCTGCCGCAGACTGCGGACGCCGAGCACCGAGACCCCGGGGACCAGCGAGGCCTCGGCGGCGGCGCACTCCGGTACGACCACCTGCTCGTAGCCCGCGTCGGCCGCGGCGAGGACGGCCGGCAGGATGCCGCGGACCGGGCGGACCCGGCCGTCCAGGCCGAGCTCCCCGATCATGACGATGTCCGCGAGGACGCGCGGATCGATCCGTTCGGCGGCGCCGAGCACCGCGCAGGCGACGGCGAGATCGAAGCCGGAGCCGGCCTTGGGCACCGACGCCGGGCTGAGGCCGACGGTGAGCTTCTTCGACGGCCAGGCCGCGCCGGAGTTCACCACGGCGGCCCGGACCCGGTCGCGGCTCTCCGTCAGGCTCTTGTCCGGGAGGCCGACCAGGGTGAAGGCCGCGACTCCGGGTTCCAGGTCGGCCTGGACCTCTACGACGACGCCCTCCACGCCGACCAGGGCCACCGAGCAGGTGCGGGCGAATCCCATGTCAGGCCACCCCCCGCGCGTGCTCGACACAGGGGGCGCCGCGGCGGGGCAGCAGGACGCCGATCAGGTCGATGCGGACGCCGCCCGGCGGGGCTCCGCCGTGGGCCTGCGTCCAGCGTTCGGCCAGGCCGCGCAGGCGTTCGGCCTTCTCGGGTGTGATCGCGGCCATCGGATGCTGGAAGGTCCCGCCCCTGCGGGTCTTCACCTCGCACACGACGAGGACGTCCCCGTCCCTGGCCACGATGTCGATCTCGCCGGACCTGCCGGAGCGCCAGTTGCGCCCCAGGATCGTCATTCCGCCCTCGGCCAGCCGCCGGGCGGCCAGGTCCTCGCCGTACCTGCCGAGTCCGTTGCGTGCCCTGCTCATGTCGGCACCACCTCCGGCGCCAACGGTCACGCATCCGGCCGAGCGGTGTTGATCTTGGTGGACCACCCGGCCGTTGTGGAAAACCCCGTCACCCGCCCGGCAGCTCCAGGTCGCTCTTGTTCAGCTCCTCGATGTTCACGTCCTTGAACGTGAGGACCCGGACCTGCTTCACGAAGCGCGCCGGCCGGTACATGTCCCAGACCCAGGCATCAGCCATCGACACCTCGAAGAACACCTCACCCTGGACCGAGTGCACCTGCATCTCGTAGTCGTTGGTGAGATAGAAACGCCGCTCGGTCTCGATCACGTATTTGAACAGACCGACGACATCTCGGTACTCCCGGTAGAGCTTCAGCTCCATCTCGGTCTCGTACTTCTCGAGGTCCTCGGCGCTCATGGCATGTTCCCCTTCAGCCGTGCGATCCCCCCATTGTGCGCCAGTCCGACGAGTCCTCAGACGATTTCCGGGTCGAGGGTCACAGGACTGTCCGGGGGACCTTCGTCGAGCAGCGTGCGCAGCAGCTCGGCGAGTCTGGTCGGATACACCGTCTCACGTGACCGGGTCAGTTCCTGACACGTCCACCAACGCGCTCCGGCGACACTGCGCCGCTCCAGCTCCGTGAGCCCCGTCGGCGCGGTCGCCGTCTGCGCCGTACGGGCCAGGTAGTACCACTCGTCCTGGTCCCAGCGGCGGCCCGCGAACGGGAAGGAGCATCTGCGCCGCCACAGCACCGGGCCGAGTTCGACGTCGGTGATGCCGGTCTCCTCGGCGAGTTCCCTGAGCGCGGCCTCCTCGCGTGTCTCGGCGCCCTCCAGGCCCCCGCCGGGGGTGAACCACCAGTCGTCGGCCTTGTCGTCCGGCTCATGGCCGTGGAGCAGAAGGATGCGGTCCTCGGGATCGAGGAGGACCACCCGGGCGACCTTGCGCAGGCCGCCCTCGCAGGAGGCCTCGCAGGTCCGCGTGGACTCAGCGGACACCGGCCGCCTCCGGGCGGGCACTGCCGGCACGCGAGCGGCCCATGCGCTTGGCGATCGGGCCATAGGCGCCGCCGGCCAGGACCAGGACGGCGCCGGCGGCGATCAGCAGCTCGATGGTGGGCAGCGGCCCGGGCTGCGAGAGGGTGCCGAGCGCCTCGAAACCGGTGGGGCGCTTGAGCGGGCCCTTCCAGGGCCACACGACGGCGTCCACCCGCGCGGTCACGGCGTCCCGGGAGACCGTGCCCTTGGCGGCGTCGGTGAGGTGGGCGCTGGAGTCCAGGGAACCCTGGCGCTCGTCACCGAGGAGGAACAGACGGCCCTCGGGGACCGTCACCGTCGGGATCTTCTTGTTCTCGGCCAGGCTGCCCTTGGGCAGATAGGGCTCGTCGATCTGCTTGCCGTTGACGGTCAGCTTGCCGTCGGTGCAGCAGGAGACGGTGTCGCCGCCGACCGCGACCACGCGCTTGACCACCTTGGCGCCGGTGACCCAGCTCTTGTCCTCGAAGACGACGACGTCACCGCGCTTGACCTCGCCACCGTCGACCTTCTGCGCCAGCACGCGGTCACCGGTGTCGATCGTGGGGGTCATGGAGCTGGTGGGCACGGTGTACGGCCGGTAGCTCACCGCCGCCCAGCCGAAGCCGCCGAGGAACAGCAGCAGGCCGAGGGCGACGGCCAGGCCGGAGAGCCTTCCGCCCCAGTCGGCACCAGAGTTTCCCTTGCCACGCCCGGCTTTTGTCATGTCTACTCCCGATCCCGCGCCTCGCGCAGAGCACCATATCGCGCCAGGTGAACAGCTGGGGCGGTCCCCTCGGATCGAAATCCGAGGGGACCGCCCCATGCACTGCCGCAGTACTCGACCAGGCGCGGACCCCGGTGCCCTGAGGAACCCGGTCGGCGCGGTCGCGCCGCGGCTACTTCCCGGCCGTGGCCTTGGCGCGCACGCGGCGCCGCCACAGGGCCACCGGCACGAGAGCCGTGAAGGCGAGCCCCTGCGGTGCGTACGGAAGCGCGGCCGCGGCCGCCTTGTCGTTCAGCCCGGGCTGGTCGAAGGTGTCCGGGACGGGCAGCGTGCCCCAGCGGTTGATCGGCCAGGCCTTGACGATGGCGCGACCGACGACGTCCTTCACCGGAACCATGCCGTGGTACTTGTCGGACTGGTTGTAGCGCGAGTCACGGGAGTTCTGGCGGTGGTCGCCCATCACCCAGATGTACCCCTTGGGGACCGTCACCTTGAACTGGCCGCCCAGCTCGTCGTCCGTGCACGGGGTGTTGCCGGGGTAGACGTACGGCTCGTTCAGCGCCTTGCCGTTGACCAGCAGCGGGCCGGTGTTCTTGCACTGCACGGTGTCGCCGCCGACCCCGATCACGCGCTTGATGAGGTCCTTCTCGTTGGCGGACGGCATCAGGCCGATCCAGCTGAGGACCCGCTGCACCGGGTTCGGGGTCGGTGTCGGCTCGCCGTTCAGCCAGCCGCTCGGGTCGTGGAAGACGACGACCTCGCCGCGCTCCGGCTCGGAGCCGAACCAGGGGGTGAGCTTGTCGACCAGGACGCGGTCACCCACCTGGAGGGTGTTCTGCATCGAGGCGGACGGGATCGAGAACGCCTGCACCAGGAACGTCTTGATCAGCAGCGCCAGGACCAGCGCGATGACGACGAGGATGGGCAGCTCCTTCCAGAAGGAGCGTGGCTTCCTCGGCCTGCCGGGCGCATCGCCCGTACGCGCGCCCTCGGTCGTCGGCCGCTGCCCGTCCTCCGGCCCGCCGTCGGCGCCCGCTGGTTCATTCTCTGAGGTCATGTCGCCGTCCGGCACGGGGGCGTTCGCTTCCACGGGGTGCCCGCGGTGCTCCTCGCCGTCGTGCCCCGACCGTGCGCCAACCGCCACGTCCCCCACGCCAACTCCTTACTCTGTGCCGCCGCCTGCCCCACATACGACGCAGGCCCACCACTCCCATAACGAGCGGGAGTTCCGCAGGGGTCGGGAGCTCGGTCATTCCGTTCGGATTCTCGGAGGTAACCCTATGCGACGCCCGGGGACCGGCGGTCGTACGCGACACGGAGTCGGTGACGCTTGCGAAGGTTTTAGGTTCCCGCAGACGTGTCCAGTGGCCGACCGGCCAGCCGATGACGACGGCCCGGCCGACGACGGACTTCTCGGAGACCGTGCCGCCGTAGTCGGTGTTCTGGTGCGCGCGGGAGCCGGCGGAGTTGGCGCGGTGGTCGCCCATCACCCACAGCCGGCCCTTGGGGACGGTGATGTCGAAGGGCGTGGCGGACGGCTCGTTCCCCGGATAGAGGTAGTCACCTTCCGTCAGCGGTACGCCGTTGACGGTGACACGGCCCCCCGCGTCACAGCACTTGACGTGGTCGCCGCCGACCCCGATGACCCGCTTGATCAGGTCTTTCTCATTGTCGGACGGCAGCAGGCCGATGAAGGTGAGGCCTTCCTTGAGCTGCTTGACGACGACCGGGTCGTGCTTCTTGGTCGTCTGCTCGTCGGCCAGCCAGCCGCCCGGATCGTGGAAGACCACGACGTCCCCGCGCTGCGGCTTGGAGCCGAACCACGGGGTGAACTTGTCGACCAGGACGCGGTCGCCGATCCGGATCGTCTGCTCCATCGAGCCGGACGGGATCACGAAGGCCTGGACGAGGAAGGTCTTCAGGACCAGCGCTATGAGGACGGCGACACCGACCAGAAGGGGGATCTCCCGGACGGCTGAACGCCGGCGCTTGCGTTTGACCTTGCGCTGCAGTTTCCGCCGCTCCGCGCGCGTACGGCCGCCGCTGGGCGCGGAGGCGCGGCGCGATCCGGTGGGCAGCAGATTTTCGGCGGGGCTGCTGGGCACCCCGCGCGGCTTGCCGCGGTTACCCATGGGTGCCCTCCGCCGCGGCGGCGGGCACGCGCGCGTAGGCGGACGGCCGGGTCAGGTGCGTCCAGTGGGCTCGGGGCCACAGGATCCAGTCGGCGCGGCCGATGACGTCAACGACCGGGATCATGCCGCCGCCGGGCGAGCCGAGATGGTCCCGGGAGTCGCTGGAGTCGCTGCGGTGGTCACCGAGGACGAACAGGCGGCCGGCGGGCACGGCGATGTCGAAGGGCACGCTGGAGGCACCGTCCCCCGGATAGAGGAACGCCGACTCGTCGACCGCGCGGCCGTTCACCTCGATCCTTCCCTCCTTGTCACAGCAGACGACATGGTCTCCCCCCACCCCGACGACGCGCTTGATGTAGTCCGCGTCCCCGAAATACCCCGTGCCGTCGAACACGATCACATCCCCGCGGCGCGGCTGAGCACCGAAACGGTACGCCAACTTATTTACGAGAACGCGGTCGCCGATCCTCAAACCCTGTTCCATGGATCCGCTCGGAATCTGGAACGGTTGCACCACGAAAGCGTTGAGGACCAGCAAAAACACCAGGCAGACGAAGAGGGTGAGGGTGATCCGGCCGCCCGGCAGCCAGTCGGTGACCCTCGCCACCAACGCGAAACGCGACCGTTCCTCCGGCCCCGGGGAATCCGGGTGGGAGGAGCGGTCGCGTTTCGTCGGCTGTGCTTCGGTGTCCATCGGAGCGAGATGCTATCCCGCCCCGCCATGGATCCCGGCGAG
The DNA here is from genome assembly GCF_000725475.1 of Streptomyces durhamensis. Taxonomy (NCBI): domain Bacteria; kingdom Bacillati; phylum Actinomycetota; class Actinomycetes; order Kitasatosporales; family Streptomycetaceae; genus Streptomyces; species Streptomyces durhamensis. The sequence goes on along the minus strand of NZ_JNXR01000014.1, from coordinate 123,552 downwards.
CGCTCAGCTCTCGCGCTTCTCCTTGATCTTCGCGGCCTTGCCGCGCAGGTCACGGAGGTAGTACAGCTTGGCGCGACGCACGTCACCGCGGGTGACGAGCTCGATCTTCTCGACGATCGGGGTGTGCACCGGGAAGGTGCGCTCGACGCCGACGGAGAACGAGACCTTGCGGACCGTGAAGGTCTCGCGGACACCGGCGCCCTGGCGGCGGATCACAACGCCCTTGAACTGCTGCACACGGGAGCGGTTGCCCTCGATGACGCGGACGTGGACGTTGACGGTGTCACCCGGGCGGAAGGCCGGGACGTCGCTGCGCAGCGACGCGGCGTCGACGGAGTCGAGCAGGTGAGACATTTCGTCTGCTTTCTTCGCTGATGCCACAGGTCATCAACGGAAACTAGGTGTTTGCACGAAGCCGTGTGCGGGTCGGGGCGGACGTCGTCTCCCCCTGTGGCAGGGGCGCACGCCGGACGGACACACAACAGCGGTCTATTCTTCCACGCCCTCGGCCCGCCGCCAAAATCGGCCGTACGGCTCCCCCTCCGGGTCGGGCTCCCAGCCCAGGATGGAGAGCATCTCGCGGTCCTTCTTGTCGAAGGCCTTGGGATCGCAGCGCTCGATCAGGTCGGGCCGGTTGGCGGTCGTGCGCCTGAGGGCCTCGTCGCGGCGCCAACGGGCGATCTTGCCGTGGTGGCCGCTGAGCAGCACGTCGGGGATGTCCCGGCCGCGCCAGACGGGCGGCTTGGTGTAGACGGGGCCTTCGAGGAGGCCGGCCATCGCGCCGGGTGCGAAGGAGTCGTCGCGGTGCGACTCGGCGTTGCCGAGGACGCCGGGCAGCAGCCGGGCGACGGCCTCCGTGACGACCAGTACGGCGGCCTCGCCGCCGGCGAGCACGTAGTCGCCGATGGAGACCTCGTAGACGGGCATTCGGGTCGTGTACTCGTCCATCACACGCCGGTCGATGCCCTCGTAGCGGGCCGGCGTGAAGATCAGCCAGGGGCGCTCGGAGAGTTCGACGGCCAGTTCCTGGGTGAAGGGCCGGCCGCTGGGGGTGGGGACGATCAGCGCGGGGGCCTGGGCACCGCTCTCGTAGCCGTCAGCGAGGACCGTGTCCAGGGCGTCGCCCCAGGGGTCGGTCTTCATGACCATGCCGGGGCCGCCGCCGTACGGGGTGTCGTCGACCGTGTTGTGGCGGTCGTACGTCCAGTCCCGCAGGTCGTGCACATGGACGTCGAGCTGCCCGCGCGCGCGTGCCTTGCCGACGAGGGAGACGTCGAGGGGCTCCAGATACTCCGGGAAGATCGTGACGACGTCGAGCCTCATGCGTCTTCCCCGGCTTCTTCCCCGGACCCCGCCCCTGCTTCTCCCCCGGTGTCCTCCCTCGGGGAGGCGATCTCGGCGCGGTCGTCGATCAGGCCCGGCGGCGGGCTGATGACGGCCTTCTGCTCCTCCAGGTCGATCTCGGTGACGATCTCCTCCACGAAGGGGATCAGCACCTCGCTGCCGTCGGGGCGCTCCACGATGAACAGGTCCTGGGAGGGCAGGTGCGAGATCTCGGTGATGCGGCCGACCTCCTCACCGTCCTCGGTGACCACGTCGAGGTCGATGAGCTGGTGGTCGTAGTACTCGTCCTCACCCTCGGGCAGTTCCTCCGGGTCGATCTCGGCGATCAGCAGGGTGTTGCGCAGGGCCTCGGCCGCGTTGCGGTCGGTGACGCCCTCGAAGCGCAGGAGGAGGCGGCCGCTGTGCACGCGGCCGGCGGCGATGGTGAGCGGTCCGGCGGAGGACGGGTCGGTGGCCAGGACGGCGCCCGGGCCGAGCCGCAGCTCGGGCTCGTCGGTGCGCACCTCTACGGTGACCTCGCCCTTGATGCCGTGGGCACGGCCGATCCGTGCGACTACCAGCTGCACTGTGCTTGATCTCCTGTCATACGACTGCGGGCCGGGGACGGCCCAGTGGCCCTCCCCGGCCCGAGCCGGTTGCGATGAAGCGTCAGCGGACGTGGTCCACGTCGACCAGGTCGACGCGGACACCGCGACCGCCGATGGCGCCCACGACGGTGCGCAGGGCACGCGCGGTACGGCCGTTGCGGCCGATCACCTTGCCGAGGTCGTCCGGGTGGACCCGGACCTCGAGCACGCGCCCGCGGCGCAGGTTGCGCGAGGCGACCTGCACATCGTCAGGGTTGTCGACGATGCCCTTCACGAGGTGCTCAAGCGCCTCTTCGAGCATGCTGCTCAGGCCTCGGTCGACTCGGACTCAGCCGCGGCCTCGTCCTTCTTCTCAGCCTTCTTCTTCTGGGTGATCGCCTCACCCTTGCCCTCGTCGTCACCGCCGAGAGCCTCGAACGACGGACGGGCCGGCTTCGGCTCGGCGACGAGCAGCGGCGCGGGAGCCGGCTCGCCCTTGAACTTCTGCCAGTCGCCGGTCTTCTTCAGGATGGCGAGAACGGGCTCGGTCGGCTGCGCGCCGACACCCAGCCAGTACGCCACGCGGTCGGCGTCCACCTCGATGACCGACGGGTTGTAGGTCGGGTGGTACTTGCCGATCTCCTCGATGGCCCGGCCGTCACGGCGGGTACGGGAGTCGGCGACGACGATGCGGTAGTGAGGCGAACGGATCTTGCCCAGACGCTTCAGCTTGATCTTGACTGCCACGGGAGTGGATTCTCCTGGATTTGACGTGGTTGGGCACGGCGAGACTGCCGCGTGGGGTTGCGGTACCCGAGTGCCCGATGGACGCGTCAGCCGGAGGAGAGAGGGGTCCTGTGCGGCTGTCGAGTACAGCTAGCCATTGTGCCACACCCGGCGGGGCGCCTCCGGCCGAGGGTGTGTGAGCCGCGCTCGGGCATGGCTGGGAGGCACCCGGCGTGGAGGTGAGGTCACGTCGGGTGCGCCGCCCGCTGCTGTGTAGTTGCCGCTCGGCCCGCCACCGGCACCCACGAGATGCCGGTACTCCGTGGCCCGTCGGCGGTTATGCCGCTCCCGCCACCTCCGGGATCCGGAACGGCTTGCCGCAGCCGCCGCAGACGATCGGGGCCTGGGCCAGGACCGAGGGGACCACACGGACGTTGCGGCCGCAGTCGCAGACCGCCTTGACCCGGACGCCGCCGCCGGAGGAGCCGTGCCGGGCGGCCGGGCCGCGGAAGCTGCGGGTGGTGTCCGACATGGTGGCCGCCGTGTGGGCCTTCAGCGCGCGCTGCAGCCGCTCGATGGTCGGGCGGTAGCGGCGCTTGGCCTCGGGGTTGAGCGTGACCAGCGAGAAGCCGCTGCTCGGGTGCGGCTCCTCGGGGTGGTCGAGGCCCAGTTCCTCGGCGATCACGAGGAAACGGCGGTTGTGGTAGCGGCCGGCGCGGGAGGTGTCGCGGATCCCGCGGGCGGCGGCGATGCCGTGGACTGCCTCATGGAGCAGTCGCTCGAAGGAGAGTTCGTGACCGCACGCGGACGACGACTCCCCGATCAGGGACTCTGGCGCGGCGAGGTCCGGCAGCTCGGGGTGGTACCGCTGAATGTCGGCCCACGCCTGCGCCAGCTCTGCGGCGAGAACAGGTGGTGTCTGTGTCGTGCTCACGTAATGACAACGAGCGGGAGCTCGAATGTGTTCCTATTCGGGGTCATCCCAAATAATTTGCACGTACCCGTCAGTTGCCACTGATGCGTCCGGACGAGGGCGGGTGCGCTGATCTGTGGAGAAGCCTCACAGCTCATATCAAGCCGGCGCGTAGTCCTCCGTACGCCCCGGCCTGTAGGGCCCCATGCAGCCGCGGTCGGCGGTTGCGCAAGAGACGTTTCGGCCTCTCTCGTCGCGACGCCTCACCTCGGTCAGCGTCTGTGACGGCCGTGACGTTACCGCCTGCCCTCAGGCGCCCCGCACCGGCCGGTTCCCCGGAATCGGCCACCGTATGGCCGTCCAGATGACCGGCATGTGAAATCTCGCCACACCCGCGTCCCGAGCCCAAGCGGAACCCCACGCCCCCTGGACGGAGCCGCGAGCCGGGAGTTACCTGGCTTACGTGGGAAGTGTGCGCGTACGGCACGGGGACCACGCAATCTGGCACAACGGCGAACTGTCGGCGGATTGGGGCGCTTACCTATGACACCTACGCTCGTGCGGCAGCACGTGTCCGGCGCGGATTCCGCACCCCGCGCGGACCTGAGCGCACGCGCGCGTGACTGGTCCGAGATCCAGGAGCGGATGCTGGTGCCGCTCTATGAAGCCGTCTACGAACGGCTCGAAGTGGGCCCCGGCACCCGGCTGCTGGGCCTGCGCTGCGGTGCCGGGCTCGCGCTGCTGCTGGCGGCGGGCAGAGGTGCCGTGGTCACGGGGGTCGACACCGCCTCGCCCGAACGGCTCGCCCTCGCCCGCGAACGTCTGCTGCCTGCCGCCCCGCGGGGCGGCAGCGGCGGCGCGGCCGGGCACGGCGGAAGAAGCCGTCCACCCGCGCGTGCGCTCGCGCGACTCGTCGACGGCTCGCCCCGGGAGGCGGCCGGCGCGGAGACGGCCGGGTACGGCCTGGTGACCGTCTTCGAGCCGATCGGCTGCCGCGCCGGTGACTCCGAGGGGGTGGTCGAGCTGCTCGCGGACGCGCTGCCGCTGGCCGTGCACGGGGCCGCGGTCGTGCTGGCCGGCTGGGGGCCGCCGGAGCGCTGTGCCACCTCCTCGGTGCTGCGGATGGCGACGAAACTGGCCGATCCGCTGCGCCGCGCACGCGGCTGGCGGCCCGCCCGGCGGGACGACCTGGAGGAGGTCGCCCAGCGGGCGGGGCTGAAGCCGGACGGCTCGGGGCGGGTGGCCTGCCCGTTCGGGTACGCCGATGCCGACAGCGCCGTACGCGGGCTGCTGTCGACGGGCCTGTTCGACGCGGCGATCACGGCGACCGACGCCAAGCAGGTCGACAAGGAGCTGACGGAGGCCCTGCATCCGCACCGGCGCCCGGACGGGACCGTGTGGATGCCGAACGTGTTCCGCTACCTCGTGGCCCGCGTGCCCTGACCCCTACCGGTCCAGGTCCTTGGTCAGCCGCGTGATCCCGGCGATCCGGTACGCGTCCGCCTCCTCCAGCGTCTCGTTCGCCAGCAGCGCCTGCGCGAGGGCGTCCAACTGGCCGCGGTGGTCGCGGAGTTTGCGGCAGGCCTCCTCGTAGCACTCGTCCACGATCCGCCGCATCTCGGTGTCGATCACGTCGAGAGTCTGCGGGGCGGCGGCGAGGCCGTAGGCCTGCTGGGCGTCGTTGGGCAGCGCGGAGAGGCGGCCGACCTCCTCGCTCATGCCCCAGCGGGAGACCATCCCGCGCGCGATGTTGGTGACCTGCTCCAGGTCGCTCTCGGAGCCGGTGGTGATCACGTCGTAGACGACGTGCTCGGCCGCCATCCCGCCGAGGGCGCCGATGATCCGGCCGCGCAGGTACTCCTCGGTGTACGCGTACTTGTCGGCGTCCGGTGTGGACAGGGTGACGCCGAGGGCGCGGCCGCGCGGCACGATGGTGATCTTGCGGACCGGGTCGGCGCCCGGCTGGAGCATGCCGAGCAGGGCGTGTCCGCTCTCGTGGTAGGCGGTGCGCCGGCGCTCCTCCTCGGGCATCACCAGGGGGCGTTCCGCGCCCAGCTGGACCTTCTCCAGGGCGTCGGACATGTCGGACCGGGTGACGCGCTCCTGTTTCCGCTTGACCGCGAGCAGGGCGGCCTCGTTGGCGAGGTTCGCCAGGTCGGCGCCGGTCATGCCCGGGGTCGTACGGGCGACCTGGGCGAGGTCGACGTCCTCGGCGAGCGGGATCTCCCGCGTGTGGATCTCCAGGATGGCCTCGCGTCCGCCGCGGTCCGGGGGCGAGACCTGGACGATGCGGTCGAAGCGCCCGGGGCGGGTCAGGGCCGGGTCGAGGATGTCGGCGCGGTTGGTGGCGGCGATCACGATGACGCCCTCGGAGCCGGAGAAGCCGTCCATCTCGGTGAGGATCTGGTTCAGGGTCTGCTCGCGCTCGTCGTGCCCGCCCATCGAGGCGCCGCCGCCGCGGGCCCGCCCGATGGTGTCGATCTCGTCGATGAAGATGATCGACGGGGCGACCTTGCGGGCCTCCGCGAACAGCTCCCGCACCCGGGAGGCGCCCACGCCCACGATCATCTCGATGAACTCGGACGCGGACGCGGAGAAGAACGGCACGCCCGCCTCACCGGCGACCGCCCGCGCGAGCAGCGTCTTACCGGTGCCGGGCGGGCCCGCGAGCAGCACCCCGCGGGGCATCTTGGCGCCCATACGGCGGTAGGCGTCGGGGTTCTTCAGGAAGTCGACGACGTCGTTCAGCTCGCCCTCGACCTCGTCGATGCCGGCCACGTCCTCGAAGGTGGTGCGCTTCTCCCCCGGCACCAGCTCGACCGGCTTCGGCGGCGCCTTGCGGCCCAGCATGCCGCCCGCGCCGCCGAGGCCGGCGCTCATCCGCCGGGCGACGAGGATCCACAGGCCGACGATGACCAGCATCGGCGCCAGCGAGATCAGCAGGTTGGCGAGGAAGCTGCGGTGCTGGACGACCGGTTCGGCGGTGACCGTGACGTCGTGCTTGGTCAGGCTCGCCCAGAGGTCGTCGTGCGCGAAGGAGGGGCGCTCGGTGTTGAACTTGGTGTAGTTCCCGCCGCCCTCGGGGTTCTTCCGCCCCTTGCGCAGCTGGCCCTGGATCGAGTCGCCCTTGGCGTAGATCTTGGCGACGTTGCCGTCGTCGACCTGCCTGCTGAACTCGGTGTACGAGATCGTGGGCTCGTTGGCCTGGTCGAAGTAGGACAGCACCAGGTTGGCGATCAGGTACACGATCAACGCGGTGACGGCCAACCGCCACCAGCCGCCACGCATCCGGCGCCCGCCGGGCGGCTGCGGCGGCGGCTCGTCGGGAGCGCCCTCGGTACGCCAGGGCTGGTCGGGTGACTTGCGTGGCGGCGCGGGGTTGGTCATATCGGGACCGTACGACAATGACCAACCCCTGGCATGCCCAGCGCCGAACCCGGGACGGACCCGGAGCCGGCGGGGCGCGCTCAGCCCATGAACTTCTTGAACTCGTCCGGCAGCTCGAAGTCCTGGCCGCCCTGCTGCGGCAGCCCGAAGGCGTTCCCGCCCTGGGCCGCGGCCTCGCGGCGCTGGGCGTCCTCCAGCTCCTGCTGCTTGCGCTTCATCGGGTTGCCGGAGCGCTGCTTGCCCTTGGCCTTCTTCTGCTGCTTCTTCTGCCGGCCGGGGCCGCCGCCCATGCCGGGGATCCCCGGCATGCCCGGCATACCGCCGCCCTGGGCCATGCGGGACATCATCTTGCGGGCCTCGAAGAACCGCTCGACCAGGTTCTTGACCGCGCTGACCTCGACGCCGGAACCCTTGGCGACACGGGCGCGGCGGGAGCCGTTGATGATCGTCGGGTCCTGGCGCTCGGCCGGGGTCATCGACTTGATGATCGCGGCCATGCGGTCGACGTCGCGCTCGTCGATGTTCTGGATCTGGTCCTTGATCTGGCCCATGCCCGGGAGCATGCCGAGCAGCTTGCTGATGCTGCCCATCTTCCGGACCTGTTCCATCTGGGCCAGGAAGTCGTCCAGGGTGAAGTCCTGGCCCTTCTTGGACGCCAGCTTCGAGGCCATCTTGGCGGCCTCTTCCTGGCTGAAGGTCTTCTCCGCCTGTTCGATCAGGGTGAGCAGGTCACCCATGTCGAGGATGCGGGAGGCCATCCGGTCCGGGTGGAAGGCGTCGAACTCGTCCAGCTTCTCGCCGTTCGACGCGAACATGATCGGCTTGCCGGTGATCTGCCGGATCGACAGGGCGGCACCACCGCGGGCGTCACCGTCGAGCTTGGAGAGCACCACGCCGTCGAAGCCGACGCCGTCGCGGAAGGCCTCGGCCGTGTTGACGGCGTCCTGGCCGATCATCGCGTCGACGACGAACAGGATCTCGTCCGGGGAGACCGCGTCCCGGATGTCCGCGGCCTGCTGCATCATCTCCTGGTCGATGCCCAGGCGGCCGGCGGTGTCCACGATCACGATGTCGTGGACCTTGGACTTCGCGAAGTCGATGGAGTCCTTGGCGACCCTGACCGGGTCGCCGACGCCGTTGCCCGGCTCGGGCGCGTAGACCGCGACACCGGCACGCTCGGCGACGACGCTCAGCTGGTTCACGGCGTTGGGGCGCTGGAGGTCACAGGCGACGAGCAGCGGGGAGTGGCCCTGCTCCTTCAGCCAGCGGGCGAGCTTGCCCGCGAGGGTGGTCTTACCGGCACCCTGCAGACCCGCCAGCATGATCACGGTGGGCGGCTGCTTGGCGAAGCGCAGGCGGCGGGTCTCGCCGCCGAGGATGGTGACCAGCTCGTCGTTGACGATCTTCAGGACCTGCTGGGCCGGGTTCAGCGCGCGCGAGACCTCGGCGCCGAGGGCGCGCTCCTTGACGTTCTTGATGAACGCCCGGACGACAGGAAGGGCTACGTCCGCCTCGAGGAGGGCGATGCGGATCTCGCGTGCGGTGGCGTCGATGTCCGCCTCACTCAGACGCCCCTTGCCGCGCAGATTCTTGAAGGTCGCTGAGAGGCGATCGGAGAGAGTATCGAACACGGCGGCGTCGGTCCTCGGAGTCGGGGGCAGTCTGAGCGTCTTCCAGGGTATCTGGCCCCGCAAGCTCTTCGTCCTCGCACGCCCGCTCCAGGGGGCGCGCGAGGACGACCGGGCCGCCAGGTCAGGCCCGCAGCGTCTCCTCCAGGGCCCGTGCCAGCGACGCCGCGTCCTCCCCCGGCAGCGGCTCCCCGGTGCCGGTCGTGACGTAGAAGGCGTCCACCGCGTTGGAGCCCAGCGTGCTCACGTGCATGCTCCGCACCCGCACCGCCGCCTTCTCCAGGGCCATTCCGATGCGGTGCAGCAGGCCGGGGGCGTCCTGGGCGCGGACCTCGATCACCGTGGCGTGGTGGGAGGCCGCCGGGGCCACCGTCACCCGGGGCGGCGGGGCGACCCAGCCGCGCCGGCGGGGGTAGGCCGCGTCCCGTTCGGCGAGGCGGCCGGCGATGTCCAGGGTCCCGTCGAGGGCGCGGACGAGGTCGGCGCGCAGCCGGGCGGCCTGGGGCAGGGAGCCGTACTCGGCGGCGACCCGCCAGTTCAGCAGCAGCACCGGGCCGTCGTCGACGTCGTCGGGCAGGCGCAGGGCGCGCAGCTCGGCCGTGCGGACGGTGAGGCGGTGCACGGCGAGGACACCGGCGACCGCGGGCAGCACGGCGGGCTGGTCGGGTACGGCGATGACCAGCTCGACGCCGAGGGGCTCCTGGGCGGGCTCCTCGTCGGTGACCGGGTCCGCCGGTGCTTCCGGCTGGGCGCGCAGCGCGAGGACCGGGCTCTGCGTGCGGTACGCCTCGATCGCCAGCCGCTCCTGCTCGGCGGTGGGCGCCGCGGGCTCGGGTTCGCCGAGGCCGTCGCCGGCGAGGACGGCGTGGGCCCGGTGGACCAGGTCGGCGACGAGGGAGCCCCGCCAGGAGGACCAGGCCGCCGGCCCGGTGGCGAGGGCGTCGGCCTCCGTCAGCGCGTGCAGCAGTTCCAGGGTGCTCTGGGTGCCGACCGCCTCGGCGACCGAGCGGACCGTGGCCGGGTCGTCCAGGTCGCGGCGGGTGGCCGTCTCGATCAGCAGCAGGTGGTGGCGGACGAGCGTCGAGAGCACGGCCACGTCCGCGCGGTCGAAGCCGATCCGCGCGGCCAGGTCCTTGGCGATGATCTCACCGGCCACCGAGTGGTCGCCGGGCCAGCCCTTGCCGATGTCGTGCAGCAGGGCGGCGACCAGGAGCAGGTCGGGGCGGCTGACGCGGCGGGTCAGCTCGGAGGCCCGCACGGCCGTCTCGATCAGGTGCCGGTCGACCGTCCAGATGTGGACGGCGTTGCGCTGCGGGCGGCAGCGGACCCGTTCCCAGTCCGGCATGAGGCGGCTGATCAGGCCTTCCGCCTCCAGTGCCTCCCAGACCTCCACCGTGGGGCGGCCGGAGCCGAGGAGCGTCACCAGCTGCTCGCGGGCCTCGGCGGGCCAGGGCGTGGGCAGGGGGCGCGCGGTGGCGGCCATGCGCCGTACGGCGTGCAGGGAGAGCGGGAGGCCGGCCTGCGCGGCTGCGGCCGCGGCACGCAACGGGAGCACGGGGTCGCGCTCGGGGCGGGCGGCGCGGGCGAGCACCACCTCGCCGTCCTGCTCCACCACGCCCTCGGCCAGCGGGGACCGCTCGGCGACCGGCTTGCCGCCCCCGAGCATGGCGCGCAGGCGCGGGCGGACAGCGCGCGAGCGCAGCACGCGCCCCACCTCGCGCCAGGTGACGTCACTGGCGTACGAGATGACCCCCGCGGCCTCGTAGACCTGCCGCAGCAGCGTGTCCGCGTCCAGCAGCCCCAGCCCGGCCGCCACCTGGTCCTGCTCCTGGAGCGCGAGCCGGTCGGTCGCGCGCCCGGTCGCCAGATGCAGCGCGTCACGTACGTCGAGCAGGCGCCGTCGGGCGTCCGCGAGGCCCTCGCGCGGCGCGTCGGCGAGCCAGGAGGCGGCGACGGCGCGCAGGGCCGTGGCGTCCCTCAGGCCGCCACGGGCCTCCTTCAGGTCGGGCTCCAGCAGGTACCGCAGCTCACCCTGGCGTCCGCCGCGCTCGGCGCAGAGTTCCTGGAGTTCGGGGAGGCGTCTGGGCGCCTGGTTGCGCCAGTCGGCGAGGACGGCCGTCCGCAGCCCCGCGGTGAGGCCGAGGTCGCCGGCGAGATGGCGGGCGTCCAGGAGGCCGAGGTGGGCTTTCAGATCGTCACCGGCGGTCTTGCGGGCCTCGGCCGGGGTACGCACGGAGTGGTCGAGGGCGAGGCCGAGGTCCCAGACGGGGTACCAGAGGCGGTCGGCCAGGGCGGCGACCGCGCTCGGGTCGGAGCCGTCGTGGAGCAGCAGGAGGTCGAGGTCGCTGCGCGGGGACAGCTCGCCGCGGCCGTAGCCGCCGACGGCGACGAGCGAGACGCCCTGGGCGCCCGGCGCCGCCGCGGTGAACAGTCCGGCGAGCCAGTCGTCGGTCAGTTCGGCGAGGGCCGCACGGCGCGGCGGCCCGGACCGCGCCCCCTCGGTGAGGAGGCGCAGCCGGGCCGCCGCGTAACCGCTGGGTCCCGAGTCCTCTGCTTCCGTACGCACGTCCGTTCCCGTCACCCAGCGACTCCCGTTCTCACCCGTTGTGGTCAGAGCGCGTCCGGACCGCGCTCGCCGGTGCGGACCCGTACGGCCGTCTCGACCGGCACGGACCAGACCTTGCCGTCACCGATCTTGCCGGTGCGGGCCGCCTTGACGATGACCTCGACCAGCTGCTCGGCGTCGTCGTCCTCGGCCAGCACCTCGATGCGGATCTTGGGGACGAGGTCGACGGTGTACTCGGCACCGCGGTAGACCTCGGTGTGGCCCCGCTGCCGACCGTAACCGCTGGCCTCGGTGACCGTCAGTCCGTGGACGCCGAAGGCCTGCAGGGCCTCCTTGATCTCGTCGAGCCGGTGGGGCTTGACGACGGCGGTGATGAGCTTCATGCGTCCACCTTCTTGCTCTGCGGGGTGGCCAGGGCCGGGGCGTGGGCGGCGGAACCGAGGACACCGCCGCCGGTGCCGCTGAAGTCGTAGGCGCTCTCGGCGTGCTCGGCCTGGTCGATGCCGGAGATCTCCTCGTCCTCGCTGACCCGCATCCCGATCGTCTTGTCCAGCAGGAAGGCGAGGACCGCGGAGACGACCAGGGAGTAGGCGAGGACCGCGCCGACACCGGCGCACTGCTTCCACAGCTGGGTCCACGTGTGGTCGCCGTAGAAGACGCCCGTGGCGGTGGACTGGCCCTTGCCGGTGGCGAAGAAGCCGATGAGCAGGGAGCCGATGATGCCGCCGACCATGTGCACGCCGACGACGTCCAGGGAGTCGTCGTAGCCGAACCGGAACTTCAGGCCCACGGCCGCAGCGCAGGCGACACCGGCGATGGCGCCGACGGCGATCGCGCCGAGCGGGGAGACCGCGCCACCCGAGGGGGTGATCGCGACCAGGCCGGCGACCGCGCCGGAGGCGGCGCCCAGCGTGGTGAACGCGCCGTGCCGGATCTTCTCGTAGGCGAGCCAGGCCAGCATGGCGGCACCGGTGGCGACCTGCGTGTTGACGAACATCAGCGCGCCGACGCCGTCGTCGTTGCCGAGCCAGGAGCCCGCGTTGAAGCCGAACCAGCCGAACCACAGCAGGCCCGCGCCGAGCATGACCAGCGGGAGGCTGTGCGGGCGCATCGGGTCCTTCTTGAAGCCGACGCGCTTGCCGATGACGAGGATGACACCGAGCGCCGCCGCACCCGCGTTGATGTGGACCGCCGTACCACCCGCGAAGTCGATCACACCGAGCTTGAAGGCCCAGCCGTCGGCGCCCCAGACCCAGTGGGCGACCGGGACGTAGACGATCGTGACCCACAGGGCGACGAAGAGCGCCCAGGCCGAGAACTTCACGCGGTCCGCGAGGGCGCCGCTGATCAGGGCCGGGGTGATGATCGCGAACATCATCTGGAAGACCATGAAGACGAAGACCGGGATGGTGTATCCGGGCCAGAGATCCGTCAGGCCGATGTGGCTGAGCCCGAACCAGTCGGAGTTCCAGCCGATGAGGCTGTTGTTCTCACCGAAGGCGAGGGAGAAGCCGTAGAGCACCCAGAGGATGGTGACGATGCCCATGCTGATGAAGCTCATCATCAGCATGTTGAGGGTGCTCTTGACACGGACCATGCCTCCGTAGAAGAAGGCCAGGCCCGGGGTCATGATCAGCACCAGAGCGGAACAGATGAGCATGAAGCCTGTGTTCGCGGCAGACAGCTTGGGTGCCTCCGCGGCAAGCGTGATGGCTGGGGCCATCGGCGTCTCCTCGTCGGTTGGTACGGCCCCGTGCGGGCGGTGCCTGAGCGGTCCGGCGGGTGGTGGGGCGGGCCGGTTATGGGCCATGAGACTGACGCAGCGCGGTTTCGGTGGAAGCCCCTCGTTGTTTCGCCGGGGTGACAAGGGCGGCCTGCTTGTTACGCCTGAATGAACCGCCGGATTCCAGGTTCGCCGATCGTTATCGTGACGCAACCTGCTCCGGAGCGTGCCCTTGAAGACAGGGCCGGCCGCGGCGGGCCTCTCCGATGACCTGGCGCGGGGGAGCCGAGTCGGGCAGTTCGGGAGGACCGGCCGCGGCCGGGGCACGGTGCCGGAGGTGTCAGACCGCTTCGGCGGTCTCCGGCAGGTCTACGGCGAGCTGGTCGGTGAGGTCGACCACGGCGGCGAGCTCGCCGAAGTCCCGTACGGCCGTGTCGACCGTCTTTCGGATACGGGTGTTCACCCGCTCGGAGCGGACCTTCCTGGCGATCGCCATCGCCTGCGAGGCATAGGCCGTGCTCTGTTCGGGCTCGCGCCGGAGCAGGTGCACGGTGGCCATCCCGATCAGGTTGAGCGCGTACGACCGCTGGTGCTCGCTGTCCTTGGCGAACAGCTCCACGGCCCGCTGCATCAGCGGCTCGGCGAGGGAGGCGTAGGCGGGGCTGCGTCCGGCGACGTAGGCGAGGTCGCGGAAGGAGTGGGAGTTCTCACCGTGGAGCTCGGCCTCGGAGAAGAAGCGGATCCAGTCGGGATCCGGCTCGTCCCACTCGTCGGCCTCGGCGAAGGTGTGCTCGGCCATGCGCACCGCCCGCTTGGTCTTGCCAGGCTGGCCCATGTTGGCGTAGGCGCGGGCCTCCATCGCATACAGCATGGACTGGGTGCGCGGGCTGGCGCAGTCGCGGCTGCCGTACTGGGCGAGGTGGATCAGTTCCAGGGCGTCGTCGGGCCGGCCGAGATGGATCATCTGGCGGCTCATGCTGGAGAGGATGTACGAGCCGAGCGGCTTGTCGCCGGCCTCCTTGGCCGCGTGCAGGGCGAGGACGAAGTACTTCTGCGCGGTGGGCTGCAGACCCACGTCGTAGCTCATCCAGCCCGCCAGTTCGGCGAGCTCGGCGGCGACCTTGAAGAGCTTGCGGGTGGTGGCCTCGGGCTGGGGTTCCTGGAGCAGGTCGGTGACCTCGTGCAGCTGGCCGACGACCGCCTTGCGGCGCAGACCGCCGCCGCACTGGGCGTCCCACTGCCGGAACATCCGCGTGGTGGACTCCAGCAGGTCCAGTTCGGGCTTGGACAGCCGGCCGGGCCTGCGGGAGTCGAGGACCGGCTCGGGCCCGGGCGGGACCGGGGAGGCGGGGGTGGGCACGAGCCAGCGCTGCATGGGCTCGATGAGGGACGGGCCGGCGGACAGCGCCAGGGAGGTGCCGAGGAAGCCGCGCCGGGCGAGCATCAGGTCGCTGCGCGAGAACTCGCTGAGCAGGGCGACGGTCTGCGGGGCGGTCCAGGGCAGGTCGACCCCGGACGCGGAGGGTGACTGGCGGGCGGCGCGCAGGCCGAGGTCCTCGATGGACACGACACAGCCGAAGCGCTCCGAGAACAGCTCCGAGAGGATCCGCGGGATCGGCTCGCGCGGGTTCTCGCCGTCCAGCCAGCGGCGCACGCGCGAGGTGTCGGTGGAGATGTGGTTGGCGCCGAGCTGACGGGCCCGGCGGTTCACCTGGCGGGCCAGCTCGCCCTTGGACCAGCCGCTGCGCACGAACCACGATCCGAGCAGCTCGTTGGGGCGCTTGTCAGCGTTCGTGCCGCTACCGCCGTTGCCGCTCACTGGAACGCCCCCATCCCTGAGACCACTTGTCGTCGTTGCGACCCTCGGTCACCCCGGAGGGAGACCGCCGCGCGCCAAGCCCTATCAGAATGCCGGTAAATACGGCTTCCCGTCCGGAGGTTCTCACTCTTCGAACGAGCTGACGACTCGCCTCCGGCATACCCATCTCTGCATATGCCTCCCGGACTCGCACACTCACAGTAATCCTACGATCACCCGCTCAGCCACACGGATCCCGGAAACGCCACCATTCGCCACCCCTTCGAATGAACTCACGACCGCTCGCACGCGATTCACTTGACATAGGACGGCCGGAAGTGGGCGGAGTGAAGCACGCGGGGGCGCACAGCCCTCCGGGCACCACCCCGTTTCACCCCAAGGCGCCGCTTTGCCCTGGCGCCGGCGCGGGAAGGCGGAGCCGTAGTGTTACGTTCCGCTTCCGTCTCGTTCCGTGGCGTAACCACCGGCGCGCCGGACCCGTTGGAGGGGGCATGGGCTTCACGATCGGCGGCATTCGCGAGATCCGCTCCGGCACGCGCCGGCGCGGCCGTTCGTCGGATTGCACCACGGTCGCCGAGTTCACCGGGCTGTGGGGCTGGGACGTGGTGCCGGGCGCGCGGGCCGCGGCGGGCGTCTGCTCGTGCGGGCGCTCCGACTGCCCGGCGCCGGGCGCGCATCCGCTGGACTTCGCACCGCAGGTACCGGCCGGGGCCACGCTGGACGAGGTGAGCAAGGCCTGGTCGGAGTTCCCGGGCGCCTCGGTGATGCTGCCGGTGGGCCGGGCTTTCGACACCATCGAGGTCTCCGAGGCCGCCGGCCGCCGCGCCCTGGTCCGCCTGGAGCGCATGGGCCTCCCCCTCGGACCGGTGACCGCGACCCCGGACGGCCGTGCCCACTTCTTCGTCGCGCCCGGCGCCGCCGCCGAGCTCCCCCGGCTGCTCTACCGCATGGGCTGGGACGACCCCTCGGCCCTGGACCTGCGCGGCCTCGGGCCCGGTGCGTCCATCACGGCGCCGCCCTCCGACCGGGGCGGGCTGGGCCCGGTGCGCTGGCTGCGCCCGCCCGCGCTGGACTCGGCGACCAGGCCGCCGGCGGGCCGGCTGCTGCTGGGGACGCTGGCGTACGTGGCGCACCGGTCACGGGCGCGGGCGTAACCCGCGCCGGCAAGGCGAAGCGCCCGTCCCCCCTGCTTGGGACGGGCGCTTCTCGTCGGCCACCGGATGCGGTAACCGCTCAGTCACCGATCAGCGCGTCCACGAACGCCTCCGGCTCGAACGGCGCGAGATCGTCCGCGCCCTCGCCGAGTCCGACCAGCTTGACCGGCACGCCCAGCTCGCGCTGGACCGCGACGACGATGCCGCCCTTGGCGGTACCGTCCAGCTTGGTCAGCACGATGCCGGTGATGTCCACGACCTCGGCGAAGACGCGGGCCTGCACCAGGCCGTTCTGCCCGGTGGTGGCGTCCAGCACGAGCAGCACCTCGTCCAGCGGCGCGTGCTTCTCCACGACCCGCTTGACCTTGCCGAGCTCGTCCATGAGGCCGGTCTTGGTGTGCAGGCGGCCGGCGGTGTCGATGAGGACGACGTCGACCCCCATCTCCTTGCCCTCCTTGACCGCGTCGAAGGCCACGGAGGCGGGGTCGCCGGCCTCGGGCCCGCGCACGGTGTAGGCGCCGACCCGCTCGCCCCAGGTCTGCAGCTGGTCGGCGGCGGCGGCCCGGAAGGTGTCGGCGGCGCCGAGGACGACGGTCCGGCCGTCGGCCACGAGCACCCGGGCGAGCTTGCCGGTGGTGGTGGTCTTGCCGGTGCCGTTGACGCCGACGACCATCACGATGCCGGGCTTGCGGTCCTCGGGCTCGGTCTTGACCGTGCGGTCGACGTCGGTGCCGACCAGCTTGAGCAGCTCCTCGCGGAGCAGACCGCGCAGTTCCTCGGGGGTGCGGGTGCCGAGGACCTTCACGCGCTCGCGCAGCCCCTCGACCAGTTCCTGGGTGGGCTGCACGCCCACGTCGGCGGTGAGGAGCGTGTCCTCGATCTCCTCCCAGGTCTCGTCGTCCAGATGCTCACGCGAGAGCAGCGTGAGCAGGCCCTTGCCGAGGGCGTTCTGGGAGCGGGACAGACGGGCGCGCAGCCGGACCAGCCGGCCCGCGGTGGGCTCCGGGATCTCGAGTTCGGGAACCTCGACGGCGGGGCCACTCGGAGGCTCCTCGACGACGACCGCGGGGCCGCCCGGGAGATCCACCTCCTCGATCGTCCGGCGCGGTTCGTCGCGCGGCGTCTCGGCCTCGTCGCCGACGTGCGGCTCGGCCGGGGGCGCGGTGATGTCGGGCGTCCTGGGGGGCGGCGGAGGCAGCGGCTTCCGGCGCCGGCTGCCCACGATCAGCCCGCCGAGCGCGCCGAGCACGACCACGGCGATGACTACAGCAAGGATGACGGTTTCCATAACTCGTCCAGTATCGGCCATGGGTGACCGCGAGAGGCTGTTTGTGGCTTCCTCTGAGAGACAAACACCACTTAAAGCGAGGAGTCGGAGCAAAGTACGATGGTGGCGGCTCGGTTGACGCGCGTAGAGTCCCGAGCGTTCCCTGTCCCCCCACGTCTGGCCCCTTTTCCATGAGTAAAACCGTCGAGACCGAGGGCGCTCTCGAGACCCGTGGCATCGAGCAGGTCCCGGATCACGAGCGCACCGCGAAGACCCGTGAGCTGTTCCCCACCTGGGTCGGCGCCAACATCAGCGTGCTGCTGCTGACCATGGGCGCGAGCCTCGTCGTGGCGTACCACCTGGACATCTGGCAGGCGCTCGTCGTCGCGGTGGCCGCACCGGTCGTGTCGTACGGCCTGGTCGGACTGATCGGCATCGCCGGCAAGCGGGGCGGCGCGCCCGGCATGGCGCTGTCGCGGGCGGTGTTCGGCCAGCGCGGCAACCTGCTGCCCGGTTCGCTGATCTGGGTCGCCCGCTGGGGCTGGGAGACGATCAACGCGGTGACCGGCGCCTACGCCATGCTCACCATCCTGGACATCGTGTTCGGCCTGAAGGCGAACAGTGTGCTGGACATGGTGATGCTGCTGGTGTTCGTCGTTTCGACCTTCGCGATCTCCGGGCTCGGCATCAACGCCGTGCAGAAGTGCAACAAGTACGCGACCTATTTCTTCGGCGTCTTCTCGGTGCTGGTCCTGGTCTACCTGGTGGCGAACACCGACTGGTCGAAGGTGCTGCACCACGGTGGCGGCTCGACGGCCGCGGTGATCACCGGTGTCGGCATGATCGCGGCGGGCGGTGTCAGCTGGATCCCGTCCGCGCCGGACTTCACCCGCTACCTGCCGCGCACGGCGTCCTCGAAGGCGATCGTGGGCACGGCGGTCGGCGGCGCGGGCGTCGTCGTCCTGCCCATGGTCCTCATGGGCGCGGTGATGGCGGTGTCCACGCCGGACCTGGCCTCGGCCACCGACCCGGTGTCCTTCCTCGGCGAGATCCTGCCGACGTGGATCGCGGTGCCGTACCTGTGCATCGCGCTGATCGGCATGCTGCTGATCAACTCGATGTCGATGTACTCGGCGGGCTTCACCGCGCAGACCCTGGGCTTCAAGGTGCCGCGGCACTGGGCGGTCTCGGTGAACGCGGTGATCTCGCTGATCTTCGGCGGTGTGCTGATGCTGGTGGCGACGAGCTTCATGGGCTCGTTCATCGCCTTCCTCTCGCTGCTCGCGGTCGCCTTCTCCGCGTGGGTCGGCGTGTTCGGCGCGGACATGCTGCGCCGCACCGAGTACGACGGCCGGGCCATGTCGGACACGACCCGCACCAGCGCTTACTGGTACAAGGGCGGCTTCGCCCCCTCGGCCGTCGCCGCCTGGGCGATCGGCCTGGTCTCCGGCCTGATGTTCACGACCTCGGACTGGTTCACCGGCCCGCTCGCGAAGAACAACGTGATCGGCGAGTACGGCCTCGGCTGGGTGGCCACGATCGTGATCTCGGGCCTGCTGTACACCGTCCTGCCGAAGCCGGCGGTCGTCACCCCCGCGCGGGCCGCGGAGTCCGCCGAGGAGAAGGCCCCCGCCGCCGTCTGAGCGAGCGGCGTCAGCCGGACAGACCGTTCTCGTGCAGGGCCGCGCCCGCCGGGAAGCGGAGGCGGGCGCAGCGGTCCGTCGCCTCCTCCTCGGCGTCGGCCGGGCAGCAGCAGTGCCGGGCCGGCCGGCGCAGGTCGTCCGGGTCGAGCCACAGCGCGACCCGTCCCCGGTCGGCCTCCGCCCGCGGGTCCGTGGGTACGGCTTCGGTCATGCCGCGAGCCTGCCTCCCGCCCCTCCATGGAAATCTGACGCCACGTCAGCTACCGTCCCCCTCCACCGCATCGCACCGGAGGGGGACTTCCCATGCCCGTCACGGTCGTCCGTTTCAATCTCGTCGCCCCCGGCGCCGCCCCCGCAGCCCTCTCGGCCCGCTACCGGGCCGCCCTGGAGATGACCGGGTACGCGGACGAGCACGGGATCAGCACCGTGCAGACCGAGGAGCACCACGGTGCCGCGAACAACTGGCTGCCTTCGCCGTTCGCCTTCGCGGGCGCGGTGTTCGGGGCGACCCGCCGGATCGCGGTGACCGTGTCGGCGGTGATCGGGCCGCTGCACGACCCGCTGCGGCTGGCCGAGGAGATCGCCGTACTGGACCTGCTGAGCGGCGGGCGGCTGGTGACGGTGGCCGGGATCGGCTACCGGCCCGAGGAGTACGCGCTGTTCGACGTCGACTGGAAGCGCCGGGGCCGGCTGCAGGACGAGCTCCTGGAGACGCTGCTGAAGGCGTGGACCGGCGAGGAGTTCACGTACCGGGGCCGTACGGTACGGCTCACCCCGCGCCCGTGCACCGATCCGCACCCCCTCCTCCTGGTCGGCGGCTCCTCGAAGGCCGCCGCCCGCCGGGCCGCCCGGCTCGGCCTGCCGTTCTTCCCGAGCGCGCATCTGCCGGAGCTGGAGGCGTACTACAAGGAGAAGCTCACCGAGTACGGCACCGAGGGCTGGGTGATGATGCCCGCCGAGGAGACTCCCCTGCTGCACGTCGCCGAGGACCCGGACCGGGCGTGGGCGCACTACGGTGAGCACTTCCTGCACGAGGCCCGGACGTACGCCTCCTGGCAGTCGGGGCAGATCCGCTCGGCGGTGCGGTCGGCGGCCTCGACGGTGGAGGAGCTGCGGGCGGAGGGCGTGTACCGCATCCTCACGCCGGAGCAGTGCGTGGCCCAGGGCCTGGACAGTCTCGTCCTGCATCCGCTGGCGGGCGGGATGCCGGTGGAGGAGGGGTGGCGGAGCCTCAGGCTGTTCGCGGAGCGCGTGGTGCCGCGGCTCGGCTGACGCCGGACGCGGTCAGGACAGCGCCCCGGCGATCCGCCCGGCGACCTGCTCCGCTCGCTGAGCGCCGTCCCCGCCGGACCGCCTCACGTAGACGGCGATGCTGACGGTCCCGCCGTCGGCCTGTCGTACGCACGTGGTGAGCCAGGACCCGGCATCGTCGCCGCCCCGGACCGCCGTGGCCGTCAGGACGGACCGCAGTGCCTGCGCCGTGCGGCGGGAGACGGCCTGCCCGGACCGGTCGCCCGACGCCCCGGGCCGCTCCGTGCGGCCGTCCGCCTTCTCCACCCGGTCCACCAGGCGTGGGGTCACGAGCCGGCCGCCGTCGGCGAGGGACGCCGTGATCCGCGCCATCTCCACGGGGGTGGCGGCGACGCCCCCGCCCCCGTCGCCCGTCCGGGCCAGCTGCGCCCCCGACAGCGCCTGAGTGGGATAGGCGCTCTCGTTCGCCCGGAGGGGGGTCAGCAACTTCTCGTCGTTGAAGCCGAGCTTCTCGGCCGTCGAGCGGAGCGCGGACCGGCCCACGTCGAGCGACATCCTGGCGAAGACGTTGGCGCAGGAGTAC
Organism: Streptomyces durhamensis; assembly: GCF_000725475.1. Classification (NCBI taxonomy): domain Bacteria; kingdom Bacillati; phylum Actinomycetota; class Actinomycetes; order Kitasatosporales; family Streptomycetaceae; genus Streptomyces; species Streptomyces durhamensis. The sequence continues at coordinate 102,982 of NZ_JNXR01000014.1, read as the reverse complement.
CGCAGAGCCGTACGGATGGTCGCGTTCTCGCACCGCGGGTCGTCGCCGGTCACGGTGTCCGCCGTGCCGGGCAGGGCGAACGTCAGGGGACTCTTCGTGGCGTCGTCCACGCCTGTGTACAGCCCCCGTTCCAGAGCGGCGGCGGCGACCACGACGTGGAACGTCGCCCCGGGGGCGGCGGTCAGGCGCAGGGCGCGGTTGAGCAGGGGGTCGGGCTTCTGTCTGATCAGGGTCTTCCAGGCCGTCTCGTCCCGGAGGGTGTTGCCGCTGAACGTCCCCGGGTCGTAGGACGGCGTGCTCACCAGGGCGAGCAGCTTCCCGGTCCGGGTGTCGAGGGCGACGGCCGCCCCCTCGCGGTCGCCGAGTGCGTCGAACGCCGCTTTCTGTACGCCGGGGCGGATGGTCGTCACGACGTCGCCCGACGGGCCGCCGGACTTCAGCCCGGCGGACAGGACGTCGTCGTAGACGGCCTCCAGTCCGGTCCGGTAGAAGGCCATGGACCGGTACCCCGTGACCGGGGCGTAGAGCGCGCCGTCCGTGTAGGTGCGCCGGTAGGGGACCTTGGCGATGCCCGAGGGTTCGGATCCGGTGACCGCTCTGCCGCCGACGACGATGTTCCCCAGGCCGCGGCTCGACGACAGCCGCGAAGCCGGCCCGGCACCGGACTTCCCCGCCGGGCCGCCCCCCTGTCCGTGGCCGCCGCAGGCCGTCGCGGACACCGCGAGCGCGACGGCGAGTCCCGCGGCCAGGACCGGCTTTTCGATCTTCGTATGCATGGCGGACACCCTAGAAGAGGTGGCCGCCGGGCCGGGCGGAAAACCGCCGCCCCCGGACCGGGCAGTGGCCGGTGCGGGGGCGGCGGGGGGTACGAGGAGAGGGGCAGCGGGGTCTTGGGCCCCTTCTCCTCGGTCTCGGGGGGCTGTCCGTGCGGGTCAGCCCATCTCCTCCAGCGCCTTGCCCTTCGTCTCCTTGACGAACTTCAGGACGAACGGGATGGAGAGCGCGGCGAAGACCGTGTAGATCACGTAGGTGCCGGAAAGGTTCCAGTCGGCCAGCGACGGGAAGCTCGCGGTGATGGCCCAGTTGGCGATCCACTGCGCGGAGGCGGCCACGCCGAGGGCGGCGGCGCGGATCTTGTTCGGGAACATCTCGCCGAGGAAGACCCAGACCACCACGCCCCAGGACAGGGCGAAGAAGAGGACGAAGATGTGCGCGGCGATCAGGGCGGTCCAGCCCTGGGTGCTCGGGAGCTTGCCGTCGACCAGGTGGTAGCTGAAGGCCCAGGCCTCCAGCGCGAGACCGACGGCCATGCCGACCGAGCCGATGAGGGCGAGCGGCTTGCGGCCGACGCGGTCCACGAAGATCATCGCGATCACGGTGCCGACGATGTTGATGATCGACGTCGTGAAGGAGTAGAAGAACGAGTCCGTCGGGTCGACACCGACCGACTGCCACAGCGTCGAGGAGTAGTAGAACGCGACGTTGATGCCGACGAACTGCTGGAAGACCGACAGGCCGATACCGACCCAGACGATCGGCTTGAAGAAGAAGCCACCACCGAGCAGGTCCTTGAAGGCGGACTTGTGCTCGCTCGTCATGGCGTGCTCGATCTCGGCGACGCGCGCGTCCAGGTCGACGCCCTCGCCCTCGACCTCGGCGAGGATCTCCTTGGCGCGCTCACGCTTGCCGACGGAGAGCAGGAAGCGCGGGGACTCGGGGATCGCGAAGGAGAGCAGACCGTACAGGACGGCCGGGATGACCATGACGCCGAGCATGACCTGCCAGGCCTCCAGGCCCATCAGGTGGCCGCGCTGGTCGCCGCCGGCCGCGTTCAGCAAACCCCAGTTGACCAGCTGGGAGATGGCGATGCCGACGACGATCGCGGCCTGCTGGAAGGAGCCGAGACGGCCGCGGTAGGCGGGCGGGGCGACCTCGGCGATGTAGGCCGGGCCGATGACGGAGGCCATGCCGATGGCGAAACCGCCGACGACGCGCCAGAAGGCGAGGTCCCACAGCGCGAAGGGCAGCGCGGAGCCGACGGCGCTGATCGTGAACAGGACGGCGGCGATCTGCATACAGCGGATGCGGCCGATCCGGTCGGCTATGCGGCCGGCCGTGGCGGCGCCGACGGCACAGCCGATCAGGGCGATCGCGATGACCTGGGCGAGGGCCGCGGAGCCGATGTCGTACTTGCCGCGGATGGCCTCGACCGCGCCGTTGATCACGGAACTGTCGTAGCCGAAGAGGAAACCGCCCATCGCGGCGGCTGCCGCGATGAAGATGACGTGCCCGAGATGTTCGGGATGAGCCGTACCGGCTCCTGACTGAGGTGCCTGCGCTGTGCTGGTCACGTAAATCTCCTCGGGCCACGGCAGCGCTGCCGCGGGTGGGGGTGATCCCATCCAGGTATCCAGTGGCGCATAGGGACACGCCGCTCACACCTGAAGGTAAAAGCAACGTTGCAGAGACTATGCCTTCAAGTTTCGAAGTCAATAGTTCAGCTGCTGTGAGTTTTGAGATACACCAAGCCACTCAGCGTTCAAGAAGTGAACACCGAGTCAGTTGATCTTGTTCGGGATTCCGCATACGTCAGCGGAGGCGCTGGGAGATGACCTTGGACACGCCGTCGCCCTGCATGGAGACGCCGTAGAGCGCGTCGGCGACCTCCATCGTGCGCTTCTGGTGCGTGATCACGATCAGCTGCGAGGCCTCCTGCAGCTCCTGCATGATCCGGATCAGCCGCTGCAGGTTGGTGTCGTCCAGCGCCGCCTCGACCTCGTCCATGACGTAGAACGGGCTAGGCCGGGCCTTGAAGATCGACACCAGCAGCGCGACGGCCGTGAGCGAACGCTCACCGCCGGAGAGCAGGGAGAGCCGCTTGACCTTCTTGCCCGGCGGGCGCGCCTCGACGTCCACACCCGTGGTGAGCATGTTGTCGGGGTCGGTGAGGACGAGCCGTCCCTCGCCGCCGGGGAACAGCCGGCTGAAGACGCCCTCGAACTCCCGGGCCGTGTCCCGGTAGGCCTCGGTGAAGACCTGTTCGACGCGCTCGTCGACCTCCTTCACCACCTGCAGCAGGTCGGCCCGCGTCTTCTTCAGGTCCTCCAGCTGCTCGCTGAGGAACTTGTGCCGCTCCTCCAGCGCCGCGAACTCCTCCAGTGCCAGCGGATTGACCTTGCCCAGCTGCTGGTACGCCCGCTCGGCCGCCTTGAGCCGTTTCTCCTGCTCGGCCCGCACGAACGGACGCGGCTGGTTGCGCGGGTGATCCGGGTCGTCGGGCAGCTGCTCGCCGTCGGCGGCGGGCGAGGGCGGCACGGGCTGGTGCGGACCGTACTCCGCCACCAGTCCCGCCGGCTCGACACCCAGTTCCTCCAGCGCCTTGGTCTCCAGCTGCTCGATCCGCAGCCGTTTCTCGGCGCCGAGTACCTCGCCGCGGTGCACCGAATCCGTCAACTTGTCGAGTTCGGCCTTCAGTTCGCGTCCGGCGGTGCGCGCGGCGGTCAGCTCCTGCTCGCGCCGGGCCTTGGCGGCCTCGGCGGCGGCGCGTTCCTGTTCGGCGCGGGCGAGGGACACCTCGATGTGCGCGAGCAGCTGCCGGGCACCGGCGGCGACGGCCCCGGCGACGGCGGCCTCGTGCCGCAGCCGGGCGCTGCGCTGCTCGGCACGCGCGCGTGCCTCGCGTTCCGCGCGCGCCGCCCGGTCCAGGGAGTCCGCCCGTCCGGCGAGCCCCTTGACCCGTTCCTCGTGGGTACGGACCTGGAGGCGGGCCTCCATCTCGGTCTGGCGGGCGTTGGCGCCGTCGGCGGCGAGCCGGTCCCGCACGGAGGTGTCCGGCTCCTCCTCGACCGGCATCTCCTCGGCGACCGCGAGCCGCTCGGCCAGCTCCTCGGCCTCCTGTACGGCCTTCTCCAGCGCCTCTTGCGCGCGCGCCGCCGCCGCGGCCGACCGCTCGGCCTCCCCGGCGGCGCCCCGCGCCTGTCCGGCGAGCCGCCCCAGCTGCTGGGCCACGGCCGACTTCTCCCGGTCGGCTGCGCGGCGGCGCTCCCCCAGTTCCTCGACGTGCGCCGCGGCCTGGCCGCGGCGCACGGCCGCGGTCTGCTGTGCCTCGGCCAGGTCGGCGCAGCGCACCGCCAGTCCGGCCAGCTCGGCCGCGGCCTCGTCGACGGAGGCCTGCACCTCCAGCAGGCTGGGGGCGCCGGCCGATCCGCCGTGCGCGAAGTGGGCGCCCAGGAGGTCGCCCTCCGCGGTGACGGCGGTCAGTTCCGGGTGCGCGTAGACGAGGTCCTCGGCGTCCTCCAGGGTGCCGACGACCACGATCTTCCGCAGGAGGCGGCGGACGGCGGGGAGGAGTTCGGCGGGGCCGCGGACCAGGTCCGCGGCGAAGCGCCCACCGGGGGGCGCCGTGGGAGCCGGTTCGGCGGCCGTGGGTGCGTCCTGGCCTGCCGCGCCGGCCTCCGCGCCCCGGTGGGGCGCTGCCCCGGACGTCGTCTCCACGGGCCCCGCCAGCAACAGTGCCGCCCGGCCGCCGTCCTGCTTGCGCAGGAGTCTGATCGCCTCCGCCGCCGATGCCGGAGTCGTCACGGCGATCGCGTCCGCCGCCGCGCCGAAAGCCGCGGCCAGCGCGACCTCGTGGCCGGGCGTGACCGTCAGCAGCTCCGCCGCCGGGCCGAGGACTCCGGTGAGCCGGTCGCGGGCGGCGAGCAGTATTCCGGTGCCGTCCTTGCGGCGCAGGCCCAGGGCCAGGGCCTCGTGACGGGCCTGGGTCGCGGCGCGGCCGCGCTCGGCCGCGGTGAGCGCCTCGCGGGCCGCGCTCAGGGCGGCCTCGGCCTCGGCGAGCTGCCGTTTGGCCGCCTCGTGCCGCTCGGCCAGGTCGGCGTCGTCCGCGTCGAGGCCGTCGACCTCGGCCTTGAGCGCCTCGTACTCCTCCTGGGCCCCGACGGCACGTTCCTGCGCCTCGTCGCGGGCGGTGGCCAGGCGGTCGATCTCGGCCTGGGCGGAGGCCGCGCGGGAGCGGGCCGCGTTGACCTGCCCGGACAGCCGGGCCAGGCCCTCGCGGCGGTCGGCGATGGCCCGGGCCACGTCCTTCAGCCGGCGTTCCTCGACCGCCAGCTCCCGTTCCAGTTCGGCCCGGTGGGCGACGGTGTCGTCGAGGGCGTGCTGGGCCGCCTCCAGGGCCGCCTCCAGCTCGGCCTCCTGCTCGCGGATGCGGGCGGCCTCGCGCTCCAGGTCCTCCGGGTCGCGGCCGCGCCGCTCCTCGGGGGGCGCCGATGTGGCGCTCGTCACCCGGGCGTCGGCCAGCGAGACGGTGCCGCGCACACGTTCGGCCAGCTGGGACAGTTCGTACCAGGTCTGCTGGGCGCGCTGGAGGCGCGGCGTGAGCTGCCGTACCTCGTCCTCCAGCAGGCCCTCGCGGTGCAGGGCCCTCTTCAGCTCCTGCTCGGCCGTCTCCTTGCGCTCCTTCAGGGCCGCCTCGTCGGCGACCTCGGCCGTGAGGGCTTCGCGCAGCCGTACCAGGTCGTCGGCGAGCAGGCGCAGGCGTGCGTCCCGGAGGTCGGCCTGGATGACGGCGGCCCGGCGGGCCACCGCCGCCTGCCGGCCCAGGGGTTTGAGCTGGCGGCGCAGTTCGTCCGTCAGATCCTGCACGCGCGCGAGGTTGGCCTGCATCGCGTCCAGCTTGCGCAGCGCCTTCTCCTTGCGCTTGCGGTGCTTGAGGACGCCCGCGGCCTCTTCGATGAAGGCGCGGCGGCCCGTCGGGTCCGCGTGCAGGACGGAGTCGAGCTGGCCCTGCCCGACGATGACGTGCATCTCGCGGCCGATGCCGGAGTCGGAGAGGAGTTCCTGGATGTCGAGGAGGCGGCAGGTGTCGCCGTTGATCTGGTACTCGCTGCCGCCGTTGCGGAACATGATCCGCGTGATGGTGACCTCGGCGTACTCGATGGGCAGCGCGCCGTCGGAGTTGTCGATGGTCAGGGACACCTCGGCGCGGCCCAGCGGCGGACGGCCGGTGGTGCCGGCGAAGATGACGTCCTCCATCTTGCCGCCGCGCAGCGACTTGGCGCCCTGCTCGCCCATGACCCAGCTGAGCGCGTCCACCACGTTGGACTTGCCCGAGCCGTTCGGTCCGACGACACAGGTGATGCCCGGTTCGAACCGGAGCGTGGTCGCCGAGGCGAACGACTTGAAGCCGCGGAGGGTCAGGGCCTTGAGGTGCACGCCGCCGGACTCTACCGGGCGCCGCTATCTCACTCCATGAACCCTCGCAACCGCGCGGTTTCGCCATTGAACATGCAGGGCACACCGTACGTTAAAGAAGGTGAAAGAATGCGCGGGGGAAAGAAAGAAGGGACGCCGAGGCGTCCCTTGCAACTCTGGTGCAACTCTGGCGGCCGGGTCTCGGCCGCCCGATCAACTGAGCGGTTGATACGGCAGCCCGATCGCTGCGACTGCTGTTGTGGAGCTGATGCAGTGATCAGGTGAGCGCAGGCTCCGCCTGGTGTGCGTCGATGCTCTCCATGATCCTGTCCTGAGAGGCGGCAGCCGACAGCGCTTCGTTCTCCGCCTGGATCCTTACGAGCTCGGACTCCAGGTCCTGTACACGCTGCTGCAGCCGTCGCATCTCGGCGAGGAGTCGAGGGTCGGAGCCGCCGACGTAACCGAGAAGCGCCTTTGCCATGATGGATGGTCCTCCACACTGAGTGACCGACCGATGCGGTGTGGGTCGTGAGGGATTTCGCACCCGCGGTGCTTGGCACATTCGGGTGTTGCTCTGCTGTTGCTCCATGCCAAACAGCTAAGGTGCGCGGGGCTTTCAGCGTCTCACCAAAAAGTTTGACGGTCAACACGATCACGCCCTGTATTGGCGGGCAAACCGGGGCGCGCGGCCGGAAAAGCGGCGGCGCTGCGACTCACCCGGAGCCCTCAGGGCGTGACGATCAGCAGTACCAGCGGAGCCTGCCATGCTGGGCCGTTCTTGGCAACCACCAGGTCGTTTCCGCTTCCGCAGGCGCTCGCGGCAGCTCGCCGCACGCCGGGCCGCGCGCCCCCGCGGATCCGTCTCAGCGGATGGCGAAGCCGTCGTAGCCGCCGCGAGGTGTGTCCCAGATCTCCGTGACTCCGTCCACCCGCCCGGGCGTGTCGTCGCCCTGGAGCCAGTCGAGGAGCCCCTCGCAGCCCTCCCGGGCCCCCTCCGCGACCACCTGGACCCGGCCGTCGGCCAGATTGAGAGCAAAACCACTCAGGCCGCCGATCTCCAGCGCCTTGGCACGCGTGAACCAGCGGAAACCCACACCCTGCACGCGTCCGCGCACCCAGGCGACCAGTCGAACATCCTCGCTCATGGGGGCAACCTAACCGGCCGGTGTCGCTCAGCACACATCGTCCTCCGGCGGCATGGGGTACCGTCCCGAGCCAATGCATCTCATATGAAACTCACTCGATCGAGTGAGTCGGGTTGGCCAGAAGGAGTCACTCGCCGCGCAGGCTCCGGGCCGACCGCGAGGACGAGAAGAGGGCAGGGACATGGGACGCCACCGACGCATCGCCGCCGGCCGCGCCGCCTCGGGCCGCGCCACGGAGGGCATACGTACGGAGCGCTCCGGCACCGGCAGCGGGGACCCTCAGCACTGGTACGGGGGCCGGGCGCCCAGGGGCATCGCGCCGTATCTGAACCCGGAGGCCTACGCCGAGGAGACCGCCAAGGCCCACGCCTATCTGTTCGCGGCGGGCGACGAAGGCCCGGCGGCGGAAGGCTCCGCGGGCGGCGGCTTCCCGCCGGCCGGCGACCCCTCCCCCGGCCCCCGGCGCCGGAAGAGGGCCGGAAAGCCGGTCCGCACGGGCCTGCTCGGGGTGTCCGCGGCCGTCGCCCTCGGTACGGCCGCGGTGGCCACGGGCGTGGTGCCGGGTCTGCAGAACTACAAGCTCGGCGGCACCACGGAGACCGCCGGCGGCGAGCGGGCGCAGGCGGCGGGCACGCCGAGCAACACGGCCGCGGAGCAGGGCGGCACCTCGGGCAGCGCCGACACCGCAGAGCACGGCACGGGCAGCGGCACCGGCACCGGCACCGGCCGGAACCCGGTGGGCCCGGAGTCCCCGCGCCCGTCCGTCTCCGCGTCGGCGTCGAAGTCGGTCTCCCCCACGCCCGGCCCGTCGAAGGCCGCGTCCGAGAAGCCGGCGCCGACCACCACGCCGTCCCGGCGGAAGACGACCCCCACCCCGCCGGCCGCGGCGACCAAGTCACCCAAGACGCCGAAGAAGCCCACGGCGAGTTCCGCACCGGTGACCGTCTCGGCGCGGGCCGCCGCCGAGGCGGAGGTGCTCAAGCTGGTCAACCAGGAGCGGGCGAAGGTCGGGTGCAGCCCGCTGGCGGCGAACTCCTCGCTGACCCGGCTGGCCGAGTCGTTCAGCGACGACATGGCGGCGCGCGACTTCTTCGACCACACGGACCCCAACGGCAAGACGCCGTGGGACCGGGCCGCGGCGGCCGGCGTCACCGACCTCGGCGGCGAGAACATCGCCCGCGGCCAGGCCGACGCGGCGGCCGTGGTGCAGGCCTGGATGAACAGCCCCGGCCACCGCGCCAACATCCTGAACTGCGACTTCAAGACCCTCGGAGTCGGCGTCCACTTCGGCCCGGGCGGCCCTTGGTGGACCCAGGACTTCGGCTACTGAGATAGCCGCAGGTCAGACGGCTAAGCACCCTCATGGGCCGTGTCCGGGCCGTCAATCGCGGGTTCCTCGTCCGCGAAGACGCGATCCACGGCGGCCCGGGTCCTGGTCCCGCTCGACGGCATCAGGTGCGTGTACGTCCGCAGCGTGAAGCCGGGGTCGTGGTGGCCCAGGTACTCACTCAGAGCCTTGATGCTCTCCCCCGCGTCCAGGAGCACCGAGGCGTAGAAGTGCCGCAGCGCGTGCATGCCGTTGTCCCGCCCGGTCTCGACGCCCACGGCCCGAAGTGCCGGCCGCCATACGCGGTCGTTGAAGCGGTTCCGATCCAGCGAAAGCCCCATGGGTCCGGTGAAAATCAGCGATGCCGTGACGGGCGGACCGTCGAGGGTCTTCCACGGCAGCGTGATCCTCGCGGCCGGGTGGTGCTTGAGGTGAGCAGCCAGCGCGAAGGCGACGGACTCAGGCAGAGGGACCTCACGCTCCTTGCCACCCTTCGGCGGAGCGAACACCGGCCGGGACAGCCGCAGTAGCTTGACCTGACGTACGACGTGCACCACTCCCCCGAGGAAGTCCACGTCTTCCACGGCCAGGCCGAAGGCCTCACCCTGACGCAGACCGCATCCGGCCGCGACGTTTACGAGGGCTTGGTAGCGGTCCGGCAGTGCCGAGCGCACGGCCATGATCCGTTCGGCAGGCCACGGCTTGACCTTGCGAGGCTCCAGGCGCGGCGCGCGCACAGACCGAGCGCTGCACGGGTTGGTCCGGATGATCCGGTCCTCGACGGCAGCGGTGAAGACCGTGGAGACATGAGCGAAGATGCCGCGCCGGTACCCGGCGGAAAGCCCACGATCCTCCAGGGTCCGCAGCCAGAGCCGAAGGTGCGACGGGGTGAACGACGCCAACGGCCGCGTGCCCAGGTACGGGATCGCGTGCAGCCGCAGACGACTTTCCACGGATTCGCGGGTCAGCGGGTCCGTGATCTGCGTGGCCATCCACTCTGTGGCGTACTGCTCGAACGTGACCTTGCCAGCGTCGGGGTCGACGTAGTCGCCGCGCGACATGTCGGCCTCGATGTTGGCCAGCCACTGTTCCGCCTTGCGCTTCTGCTTGTCCGGGAAGCTCTTGGACTTCTCGGACCCGTCCGGGCCGACGTAGCGAGCCCGGTAGCGGAGGCCGACACCATGGCGTTCGGTCTTCACCCTGCAAGGCTTGCCGTCCGGCCCGGCCTCCGTCTTGAACCAGCGGTCTTGGATGTGCCCGGCCATCAGGCGGCCCCTTCCATCAGGGACTCGACCCAGGCGCGCACGTCTTCCGGGTCGAAGCGAAGATGCCGGCCGACTCGGAAGCCACGGGGGCCGGTGCCCTTGCGCCGCCACTGGTAGACGGTCTCAACCGGCACGCCGAGCAGGTCAGCGACGTCGATCGGCGTCAGGTAGCGGGAAGGCAGCGGGCGCTTCATGCGCACACCTCCCAGTCGTCCAGTTCTGCCAGGGCTTCGCGCGCTGTCACTCGGTTCAGTCGGATGTCTCGGGCGATCGTGGCGGCGAGCCAGGATTCGCCGGGGGTGTGGCCCTGTCCGGCATACGTCCAGTGGGCGAGCACGAGCGTGGTGCCCTCCGTGTCATCGAGGTCTTCGGAGAGCCCGCGTTCGCGGCGTTCCTGCCGGGCGCGGTAGTCAGCGCGGACCTGGCGCAGGGCGCCGAGGGTGGTGGAGTAGCGGCGGGACTTGGTGGAGAAGTGCCCGCGGAAGCCGAGCATGTGTGCCCAGCGGGACAGCAGCCGTTCCGGGTAGTCGCCGTCCAGGTTCCAGCAGGCTTCGATCAGGCGCCGGGTGTGCGCGGGCAGCGGCAGCCGATCGAGTTCGGACAACTCCCCGATCCGATGATCCACGGTGCCTGTGGTCTCGGCGGCTTTCGTGGCGTACTTGGCCACGTAGGAGGCTACGGCCTGTTCGGTCAGTTCCTCCTGACCGAGGGCCCCGATGGGCTGCACGTCGACCTGGGAGCCCCACCGCAGAGTGCGTGCCGGGTGGTCACCGGAGGCGGGGACCGGGACGGAAGCGCGAGCGGCGGCACCCTTGATGGCGCCGTCCAGGAGCGCGACCGTGGCCCATGCCGGCGGAGCCGTGTCCGGGCCGTTGGGGCCGTCGAGCCGCACCACCGCGTGGAAGTGCACGGAGCCGCGCTTCTGGAACTCGGCGACCTTGCCGAAGGAGACCCGGCACACCTTCCGTAAGGCCGTCTGCGTCAGGCCCGCACGAGCGGCAATCTCACGGCGGAGGTAGATGGTGAAGCGCCGCCACAGGTCCCCGGCAAAGTTGTTCCACAGCACCGCGCCCTCGTAGTCGTACCGGTCCGGGTCCAAGGCCGTGCCCAGGCGCGGGTCATCCTCGGCGTGGGAGCTCCCGCAGCGGCAGCGGCCGGAGTCGGGCCGGTTGTGTACCGGGCCGAACGACGGGGCGGTCAGCGTGGCGAAGACGCGAGGGTGATCCCGCACGGTGTCGGGCACGTCCTTGCTTTCATCGCCGGTGATACCGGCCCGGATCAGGTGGTAGGTGTCCCCGGCGTACGTCCAGGCGCAGGCCGGGCAGCGGGAGGCCCGCCGGTTGCCGCAGGCGACCCGGAGCATGCCGCCCGGCTCCTGCTCGGTGCTGTAGGAGTACAGGACGCCCCCGGCCTTGGCGTCGCGGGTGACCGTCTCGCCCCGCAGCCGGATCGGGTTCGCGCAGCCGCCGGTACGGCGGATCTGTTCCTGCCAGCGGTCGAAGCCCGGCGAGTTCGCCACCCGAAGCAGGTCGGCCAGGGTCAGGGGGTCGGTGCCCAAAGAGGCCGCAGCACCGGCCACGGCCTCAGGGGCGACGGGAAAGACCGTCACGCGGCCACCCCCAGGACCACGGTCGAAGCGACAGGCGCCGGGGCCGAGGCAGCCGAGCCGAAGGCAGGGTCGGCCGGGCAGATCCGGTCACCGTCGTGGGTCAGGACGCTCAGCCCGTCCACCGATACCCGGACCCAGCCGGGCGCGTGAGCACGGCAACCGGGGCACGTGGCCGGGCGATCCAGCACTTCCAGCAGATCCAGGCAGGAAGGGAAGACGCTCATGCCGTCACCGCCTCCGGACGCCGGGTGATGCGGCCCTCGGGGTTGTGTCCGGGGCAGCTGCGGGCCGTGCGGGTGGTCGGGTCGTCCGGGTCGAGGCACTCGCCGATCCAGCCGGCACCACCGCAGCGGCACGCGCCCTCGACCTCCGGGCGACCCGCCCGGTCCTTGGCGGCCTGCGTCATGGGGTAGTCGGCCCAGACCGTGAAGGAGGAGGCGAGGCGTTCGGCGCGGTCCCACCGTCGCTCGTTGGGGAACCGGCGCTGGTGGGCCTGGTCCTGTTCCTGCGTGGTCAGGTCGGCCAGCCAGAGCAGCCGGTAGCCGTAGGCGTAGGCGGCCGAGCGGCGAACCTCAGCAAGGCCGAGCCGGGCAACGCCCTGGAGAATCCAGGCCAGCACCGTGGTCTCGTTGCCGGGGCGCATCAGGAAGCGCAGCGGCATGTCCGAGGCATACAGCGCCACGGCCCGTTCCAGGTTGGACAGGTTCGCGATCACGGAGACGGCCTCTGTGGATCGCTGAGCGGGTACAGCAGGCGAAGCAGTCAGCGTTGCAGGCATGATGGAAGCTCCCTTCGAGGGACACGAGGGGCGACGCGTCTGCTTGGCGGTAGGGCGTCGCCCCTTCTTGCTGCTCCAGGAGTCGTAACCTCCCTAGGGAGATTGAAGCCAACCTCCCTAGGGATGTCAACGACGGAAACAAGCCGTGCGACGGCGAGTCGGCGCATCTATGGATGCGTTAGGGTGGGGTATCACGAACCACCCTAGGGAGCCTGAGGAGCAGAGAGGTCATGCCCGAGACTGCGCGGCAGATCGCCGACGATCTCCGGGCGCGAATCGAGTCCGGTGAACTGACACCGGGAGATCGGTTGCCCGGCGAGCCATCACTTGTCCGGACGTACGGCGTCGCCAAGATGACCGCTAACCAAGCGCTCAAGATCCTCGTCAGCGAAGGTCTGGCTGTCGCACGGCCAGGCTCAGGCACCTACGTCAGGGAGTTCCGGCCGATTCGGCGTGTAGCGAATGACCGACTGGCCAAGTCTCGGTGGTCCGCAGGCCAGTCCATCTGGTCCGCAGACGTTGCCCAGCGACCGCTCGTCACTGACGTGCAGGTTTACGAGACAGAGGCCCCCCACCAGGTGAGCCGTTGCCTGAACCTGGAGCCGGGCGCACCGGTCATCGTCCGCAGCCGCAAATTCGTGGTCGAGGATCGGCCTGTCCAGATGGCCACGTCCTACCTGCCCGCAGAACTCGTCCGAGGTACTGCCATCACGCAAGAGGACACCGGCCCGGGAGGAAGCTATGCACGGCTTGCCGAACTCGGGGCCGAGCCGGTGCGCTTCAGCGAGGAGCTGCGGGCACGCATGCCCAGCGAGGATGAACGAACGGCTCTCGGGCTGACTCCGGGGACGCCAGTGGTTGAGATCTGCCGTATCGCGTACACCGCCGAGGACCGACCGGTCGAGGTCAATCAGATGCTCTTGGATGCTGGCTCTTACGTCCTTGAGTACCGACTGAGCAGCTGAGTCCTCAGCCCGTTACAGGTTTCTCTACCTCATCAAGCACCGGTCGTCGCTTCGCTCCTCCGGGCGGGCGCGGGCGGCCGGCGGCGCCCGCGCTCATGTCTCCGCCCCGCTCGGCACCGGATCATGGCCCCAACGTCGTGCTTTACCGGGCAGGTCCACAGACTGCCCGACGCGCCGGAAGCTTACGGGGCCATGATCACTCGCGCCAAAGCAGCTCCCGGCCAAAGTCGCTACGCCGACCGCTCGGTCAAGTGGCGACTTCACGATCCAGCGCCGTACTCGCTTGCAGGAGAAAGTCTCGAACGCTTCGCTCTAGCTGCTTGAGCTTGTCGGGAAACGCCGAAGTGTCATAGGCAACGATCGAGTCCCCTACGTTGTCAGATAGGCGATTGAAGCTCTGCATGATCCTGAAGGGGGCAACGAGCTCACCGGACAGTTCCGTGGCCTTGGTCACGAAAGGTTCGAGATGCGCCGGTCCGTCCAGGATCACGTGTCGGCCGGAGCGACTGACTTCGTCAGCCAGCTCGATCGCACGGGGTATGTATCCCTCCTTGAACTCGCTGCTCAGCAGGTAGGAGACAGGATCTGCCCCTTCCGTACCTGGTGCCCGCGACGAATCGAGGACGCGCCCAAAGGTGACCCAAGGCTGAAGATGGTCATGAAGTGCGGCGACAGCAGAGGAGAAGGCGTCGTAGGAGGATCTACGCGGCTCCCTCCGTTCCCGGAGGGACTCGACGCGCATCTGCATCTTGGCTAATGACCTTGAGGTCCAGCCCGTCACGATCGTGCCCAAGGTTCCTACTGCCGCGCCCAGTACGGCAGCTATACCAGCGTCCATGGTGACCATGATGCCGCCAGCATCATGTAGCCCTGGGCCGTCTCGGGGCCGTTGAAGGACGCTCAACGACGACCAACGCTGACAACCACCGACAGCTAAGTCGCAGGTCGCAGCGTTGATCAATTACACGGCCGCAGGTCACAGACCCGGCCCTTCACTTCTTCGGCTACTGAGCACTCCGCAGGTCAGCGCCCAGCCTCGGGAGGCGCTCAGTGAATAGCCCGTGACGGATGGCACCGAGGGCCCCCCGCGCTGTCGCCCGGCCGGGCCGTCCCGGGGGCGCAGGAGGGTGCTCGACCGCGACCGACGCCGGCCACCGGCGACAGCCGGGTCGCAGGTGGCAGCGTTGGTCCAGGACGCCCGGCCCGAGGGTCAGCCGACGCAGCCGGGGACGGGGGTCGGGCTGGTGGCGCAGTTGTTCGGGGTGTTGGACGCGACCCGGGTGCCGATCAGCGCCACGGTGCCGCCGTTGTTGTAGATGCCGCCGGGGTTCGTGCCGCCCGCGTGGTTGTTGCTGACGTTGCTGGCGGTCAGCGTGGAGGTTCCGCCGCTCACGGCGGGGACGCCGTTGGCGAGTCCGCCGCCGCCGTTCGTCCCGGTGTTGTCGATGATGTTGGTCAGGTTGACCTTCAGCGTGCCGATGTTGGCGATGCCGCCACCCACGTTGTCGGCCGTGTTCCCGTTGATCTGGGAGAACGCCACGCTCACCGTGCCGTCGTTGACGATGGCGCCGCCGTTCTGGGACGCGGTGTTGCCCGCGAAGGCGGTCAGGTTCACCGTCGTCACGGAGCCGCTGAAGTCGCTGATGCCGCCGCCGAAGCTGGCGTGGTTGTTCCGGACGACGGAGCTGCTGAGGTTCAGGGTGCCGTTGCCGGTGACGACGATGGCGCCGCCGGCGCCGTTCTGGACCGAGCTGCCGGTGGCGTCGCCGTTGGTGAGCTGGATCGCGCGCAGGGTCAGGTTGCCGCCGTTGACGGTGAGGAGACGGAACGTGCCGGAGGCACGGGTGATCGTGGCACCGTTGCCGTTCATGACGATCTGCGAGGTGATGGCGGGCAGTTCGCTGGTCAGCTCATAGGGGCCAACCGGGCGCCAGGTTGAGCGTGTCGCTCCCGGGCTGGGTGTTGGCGGTGGTGATGGCACTGGCCAGCGCACCCTCGCTGCAGGACACGGCGATCGTGGCGGCCGAGGCCCCGGGAGCCAGCGCGATGGCGGCGAGTGTGGCGGCAGTGCCCATGAAGAGCACCTGGGCGGTCCGGACAAGGGACTTACGCGTGAGCATGTCACTCCTTTGAGGTCGCGACCGCCACGAGCGTCGGGCCGGCCGAAGGAGTCGTGCGGCGGCGCGGGCACGTTGGCGAGCGAGGTGTGCCCCGACACGCCGCCGGGTGTCACGGGTCCCCCTCCGGATCTACGCTTTATAGCCCTCCGCGGCACGTCCGATGGGGCAACCGGCGACCGCAGCATGCCGACGGCCGGCGCCGGTCACCGCCGTCGGTCGAGTCGGCGGTGACCGGCGCCGGCCGGTCCAGGGTTCGCTCAGGCGGCGGCCCGTCCCCGGGCGAAGACCTTCGCCGTCTCGGTGACCCGGCGGCCGAGGTGCTCGGCGGTGGCGACGTCCGCCTTGTGGACGCCCTCGGGGCCCTCGTCGTTGTTGCTCTGGGCGGCGGCGCCGGCGAAGAAGCCGAGGCGGTTGAGGTCGTTCTCGGATGCGGTGCTGGCGTTCCAGCCGGGGAGCAGGCCGAGGTTCACCCAGGTCATGCCGTGCTGGGCGGCGAGCGTCTGGAAGAACTGCAGGGTGTGCAGCTTGTCGCCGCTCTTGGAGGCCGAGTTGGTGAAGCCGGCGGCCAGCTTGTCCTTCCAGTCCTGGCCGAACCAGCGCTTGGAGGTCGCCTCGGCGAAGACATGGAAGGCACCGGAGGCGGTGCCCATGTAGGTGGGCGAGCCGAAGACGATCGCGTCGGAGCGGTCCAGCGTCTCCCACTGCTCGTCGGTGATCTCGTCGACCTTGATCAGGTGCACCTCGGCACCCGCGTCGGCGGCCCCGGCACGGACGGCCTCGGCGAGGACGGCGGTGTGGCCGAAGCCGGAGTGGTAGGCGATGGAAACGACAGGGGTGGTCACAGAGGCTCCTCGAACGGGTGGGCTCGGATGGGCAGCTCAAGAGCAGTGACTTCAGGAAAGCACTAACCTCTAGTTAGTGCAAGCTAGTGGTTAGCGCTGCGCCCGCGTACCCTTGCCTCATGACCGCCACCACCCCGGACCAGGACGACCAGGCGTACGATGACCTGGCCTACAACGTCTTCGCCAAGTCCTGCCCGTCCCGCGGCACGCTGGAGCACGTCACGGGCCGCTGGGGCGGACTGACGCTCGGCGCGCTGTACGAGGGCTCGCTGCGCTTCAACGAGCTGCGCCGCCGCGTGGACGGGGTGAGCGAGAAGATGCTGTCCCAGACGCTGCACGCGCTGGAACGCGACGGTCTGGTGCACCGCGAGGCACAGCCGACGAACCCGCCGCGCGTGGACTACGAGCTGACCCCGCTGGGCCGACAGGTCACCGAGCGTCTGCTGGCGCTCATCCACTGCGTGGAGGGCGCCATGGACGACGTCCTCGCGGCACGCGCGCGTTACGACGAGACGCGCGGCGCCCTCTGACACTTCGGGCAGAAGTAGCTGGAGCGGTTCATCCAGGGGCGCCGGCGCATGGGCGTACCGCACCGCTTGCAGGGCAGCCCCTCGCGGCCGTAGGCGTCCAGGGACCGGTCGAAGTAGCCCGACTCGCCGTTGACGTTGACGTACAGGCTGTCGAAGCTGGTGCCGCCGACCGCGAGGGCCGCGTTCATCACGTCCCGGACATGGCCGAGGAGCGCCGTCGTGACCGGGCGGGTGAAGTTCACCGTGGGGCGCTCGTAGTGGATGCGGGAGCGCCACAGCGCCTCGTCCGCGTAGATGTTGCCGACCCCGCTGATCAGCGACTGGTCCAGCAGGGCGCGCTTGATGGTGGTCCGCTTGCGGCGCAGTGCCTGGTGGAAGGCCTCGTCGTCGAACAGCGGATCGAGGGGGTCGCGGGCGATGTGCGCGATGACGTCGGGCAGGCCGTCGGGGGTGTTGTCGTGCAGCGACAGCCCGCCGAAGGTGCGCTGGTCGACGAACCGGAGCTCGGTGCCCAGGGAGTCGGCGAACCGGACCCGGATGCGCAGGTGCTTCTCGTCCGGCGTCCGTACGGGCTGCACCAGCAGCTGGCCGCTCATGCCGAGGTGGGCGAGGACGGACTGGTTGGTCTCCTCCAGCGGCAGCCACAGGTACTTGCCGCGGCGGCTGGGGGTGCCGATGTGGTGGCCCTTGAGCCGGTGCGCGAAGTCGTCCGCACCCGCGATGTGCCGGCGCACGGCGCGCGGGTGCAGCACCTCGACCTCGGCGACGGTGCGGTGGGCGACCCAGCGCGCGAGGCCACGCCGGACGACCTCGACCTCGGGCAACTCGGGCATGGGACCCCCGTACGAAGCGGTGGACGAGCCGAGCGCCCGTCCCACCGGGAACGGCGGGGCGGGCGCTCGGCGCTGTAGTGGGTCAGGCGGGGGCGGACGAGGACTCGCCGTCCTTGACGGCTTCCTTGGCCTCCTCGTCGGCCTGCTCGGCCTCCTTGGCTGCCTTGGCGCGCTCGTCCGCGGCGGCCTTGATGGCCCGCCAGGCGGACTCCGCGGCCTGCTGCTCCGCCTCCTTCTTGCTGCGGCCGGTGCCGGTGCCGTACGAGACGCCTCCGACGCGGGCGGCAGCAGTGAAGGTCTTCTCGTGATCGGGTCCGGTCTCCGTGACCAGGTACTCGGGCACACCGAGTCCTTCGGTCGCGGTCAGCTCCTGGAGACTGGTCTTCCAGTCCAGGCCGGCACCGAGGTTCGAGGACTTCTCGATCAGCGGGTCGAAGAGCCGGTGCACCAGCTCGGACGCCGAGTCGAGGCCCTGGTCGAGATAGACCGCGCCGATCACCGCTTCCAGGGTGTCGGCCAGAATGGACGCCTTGTCCCGGCCGCCCGTGCCCTCTTCACCGCGGCCGAGCCGGATGAAGGAACCCAGGTCGAGGCCACGGCCGACCTCCGCCAGCGCACGCGAGTTGACCACCGCGGCCCGCAGCTTGGCCAGCTGGCCTTCGGGCAGGTCGGGGTGGGTGCGGTACAGCGTGTCCGTGACGACGAGGCCGAGGACGGAGTCACCGAGGAACTCCAGCCGCTCGTTCGTCGGCAGACCGCCGTTCTCGTACGCGTAGGAACGGTGGGTCAGCGCGCGCACCAGAAGGGCGGACTCGACCTGGTAGCCGAGCCGCCCTTCCAGAAGCGTGTGGGACGAGGCCGTGTTGTCCGCCTTCTTCTTGGCGGGTGCGTCCGCCTTGGCGTCTTCCGCCTTCTTGGGACTGGACACAGTGCCTCTCACCAGCCCGCTCAGACTTCGAGGACCTGGCGCTTGTTGTAGGTGCCGCAAGACGGGCACGCGATGTGCTGCTGCTTGGGCTCGTGGCAGCGCTCGCACGCAACCAGGGTGGGGACCGCAGCCTTCCACTGCGACCGGCGGTGGCGCGTGTTGCTGCGCGACATCTTCCGCTTCGGAACAGCCACGGCTACTTCTCCTGCTTCTCGTCGACGCCCGCTTCCGCGTCAGCGCCGCTCATCTCGTCCTTCTCGCCGTCTTCGAGTGAACCGGCGAGTCCCTGCAAAGCCGCCCAACGGATGTCGACGGCGTCGTGATGGTGGTCCGGGTCGTCCGCGAGCCGCGCTCCGCACTCGGAGCACAGACCCGGGCAGTCTTCCTGGCACACCGGCTGCATCGGCAGTGCGAGCACCACCGCATCGCGCAGCAGAGGTTCGAGGTCGAAGAGTCCGTCCTCGATGAAGAACCTGTCCTCGTCGTCCTCGGCGTCGTCGCCCGGTTCCGCGATCACGCGGCCCCGGTCGTCGGCGTCAGGGTACGAGAACAGTTCCTGGAAGTCCGCTTCGAGCTCCAGCCCGACCGGCTCCAGACACCTTACGCACTCCCCCTCGGCCTGTGCACGGGCGGTGCCTGTGACGAGCACCCCTTCCATGACCGACTCGAGCCGGAGTTCGAGCTCCACCGGCGCGCCTGCCGGCACTCCGATGACCC
Source organism: Streptomyces durhamensis (assembly GCF_000725475.1). NCBI lineage: Bacteria > Bacillati > Actinomycetota > Actinomycetes > Kitasatosporales > Streptomycetaceae > Streptomyces > Streptomyces durhamensis. The sequence goes on along the minus strand of NZ_JNXR01000014.1, from coordinate 83,731 downwards.
CCTGGATGCCGAGATCGGCGGGAGCGTCGATCGTGCGGGTCAGGCGCTGCAGCGCGCCAGGACGCCGACCCAGCTCGTGTGTGTCGAACACGAGGGGGTTGCGGTGGTCGAGGCGGGCGTTGGAAGCCATTCCTGCTTTCGATCTTCGAGCTCGGAGGGCCGCCGCCCGTCGGTACCGAGGGCAGCGGTGATCGCGGACGTACACGCGACCGAAGAGCCAGGATACTGGAGCTTTCGCTCAGGGCCCAATCCGGTACGTCACTGCAGCCCGCGCCCCTGCTCGTAGGCCCGCAACTGCTCCGCGCTGATCATGCCGGTGTCGAAGAGGCTGGTCTCGTCCAGAGCGTAGCCCTGCTGCGTCGGGTGCTGCGGGGACTGCTGGGCCTGCTGCGGGTCGTAGGCGCCCTGCTGGGCGTCGTAGGAGCCCTGGAAGGGGGCACCTCCCGCCGGAGCGAAGCCGGAGGTGGCGGCGTAGGGGTCGGCCTGCTGGTAGCCGTAGGGGTCCTGCTGGCCGTAGGCGGGCTGCTGCGGGAAGCCGGCGTAGGGGTCCGGCTGCTGCTGGTCGTAGGAGTAGGCCGGCTGCGGCTCGTACGACGGCTGCTGCGGCTGCTGCTGCCGGTCCGGGCGCTCGGCCGCGGTGTCCTGCTCGGCGAGGGCCGCGAGGTCGGCGAGGTAGTCGGCGTCGCTGGAGTGCTGGAAGGTCGTGGAGTCGTCGGCGAGGGCGCCGAGGTCGTCCGTGGCGATCCGGCCGTGCAGCTTCTGCCGGCCGCGCCCGACGGCCTCCAGCGTCTTGGCGAGGACCGCCTCGAAGGCGCCCAGCTTGACGTCGACGTACTGGTCGGCGTTGCGGCGCAGGGTCTCGGGGTCGTGGCTGCGCTCGGGGGCGTCCTCGTCCTCGTAGCCGTTCTCGTCCAGGCCGGGTCCGGTGCCGAGCAGCTTCTCGCGCCCACGGCCGACCGATCCGAGCGTCTTGGTGAGGACGACCTCGAAGTTGGCGAGCTTGGAGTCGACGTAGTCGTCGGCCTCGGCGCGGATCTCCTCGGCCTCCTTGCGGGCCTCGGCCAGGATCCGGTCGGCCTCGCTCTGGGAGCGGCGGGCGATCTCGGTGTCGGAGATCAGCGAACCGCGTTCGGCGTGGGCGTTGCCGATGATCCGCTCGGCCTCCAGCCGGGCCTGCTCGACCATCTGCTCACGGTCGCCGATCAGCTCCTGCGCCTGCGCGAGCGAGCCGGGCAGCGCCTGGCGCACCTCTTCGAGCAGCGCGAGCAGCTCGGCGCGGTTGACCACGCACGACGCCGACATGGGCATGGACCGGGCGCCGGAGACCGTGGAGACGATCTCGTCGAGCTTCTTCTGCACGTCCACCTGTGCTCGCCACTCTCTACAGCCGGGTTGGAGACGGACGGGACGACTGTAGCCCCATCAGTCCTTGCGCAGGCGCTTGTTCAGGGCCTGGAGAACCGGCGCGGGCACCAGGTGGGAGACGTCGCCGCCCCAGGCGGCGACCTCCTTGACCAGGGAGGAGGAGAGGAAGCTGTACGTGGGGTTGGTAGGCACGAACAGCGTTTCGACGCCGGTGAGGCCGACGTTCATCTGGGCCATCTGCAGCTCGTAGTCGAAGTCGCTGACGGCGCGCAGGCCCTTGACGATGGCGGGGATGTCGCGCTGCTTGCAGAAGTCGACGAGGAGGCCGTGGAAGGCCTCGACGCGGACGTTGGCGTAGTCGGTGGTGACCTCGCGGATCAGCTCGATCCGCTCGTCGATCTCGAACAGGCCCTTCTTGGACTTGTTGATCATCACCGCGACGTAGACCTCGTCGTACAGACGGGAGGCGCGGGCGATGATGTCGAGATGTCCGTTGGTGATCGGGTCGAACGACCCGGGACAGACGGCGCGGCGCACTTGTGATCCCTCGCTCTCCGGTCCGGTCATCGTGCGTCTTCGCACGTAGAGGCGGCGCGACCGTACCAAAACGTTCCCTCGCCGTAGCGACGGGACCGGATCGCCGCGAAGCCGTCCGGCCAGCGGAATTCGCCGCCTCTGGTGCTGCGCTCCACGGTGACGAGCGCTTGCTCAGCGAGCCAGCCTTCCGAGCGGAGTGTGAGCAGAATCTCGCGAAGATCGTCGTCCGTGACGGCGTACGGCGGGTCGAGGAACACCAGGTCGTACGGCTCCTGCGAGGGCGGTGACTTGATGATCTGTTCCGCTTTGCCCGCTCTGACCTCGGCGCCGGGGAGGCCCAGGTTCTTCACGTTGTCGCGGACGATCTTCGCTGCGCGGGCGTCGGCCTCGACCAGGAGGGTGTGGCTCGCGCCCCGGGAGAGGGCCTCCAGGCCCACGGCACCGGAGCCGGCGTAGAGGTCGAGGACCCGTTCGCCGTCCAGGGGGCCGCCGAGCAGGGACTGCCAGGTGGAGAAGAGACCTTCGCGGGCGCGGTCCGATGTCGGCCGGGTTCCGGTGCCGGGTGGTACCGAGAGGCGACGGCCGCCTGCCCTGCCGGCGATCACGCGGGTCATCTTCAGTCCTTGTTCGGGGGTGGTGTACGGCTTCAGTCTCGCAGGCGGTCCGTGGTGGTCGCTCGCGCCCGCACGGCGGAGCCGCGTATCGGTACGGCCCCGCCCCCCGGGGGGTGCCGCCCTTCACCCCTTTTCCAGGTACTGCTCCCTCTCGTCGTCCAACAGCGCGTCCAGAGCCGTGCGGAGACCCGGCAGGCGCTCCAGCTCCGGATCCGCCGCCACCAGCGCCGTCGCCTCCTGTCTCGCCTCCGCGATGACCTCCTCGTCCTCGATGACCGCCAGGACGCGCAGGCTGGAGCGGGCGCCGGACTGGGCCTGGCCGAGGACGTCGCCCTCCCGGCGCTGTTCGAGGTCGATGCGGGAGAGTTCGAAGCCGTCGAGGGTGGAGGCCACGGCGCCCAGGCGCTGGCGGGCGGGGCTGGCCTCGGGCATCTCGGTGACCAGCAGGCACAGGCCGGGGGCCGAGCCGCGGCCGACGCGGCCGCGCAGCTGGTGGAGCTGGGAGACGCCGAAGCGGTCGGCGTCCATGATGACCATCACCGTGGCGTTGGGGACGTTCACACCGACCTCGATGACCGTGGTGGCGACCAGGACGTCCGTCTCGCCGGCCGCGAACCGGCGCATCACCGCGTCCTTGTCGTCGGGGTGCATGCGGCCGTGCAGGACCTCGACCCGCAGGCCCTGCAGGGGGCCGCGGCCCAGCTGGTCGGCCACCTCCAGGACGGCGAGCGGCGGGCGCTTCTCCGCCTCGTCCTCGGGGGACTTCTTCCCGCCGGCCTTCCTGGCATCGACCGCCTCGTCGGCGTCGTCGCCGATGCGGGGGCAGACGACGTACGCCTGGTGGCCGTTCGCCACCTCCTCGCGGACCCGTTCCCAGGCGCGGGCGAGGAAGTGGGGCTTGTCGGCGGCCGGGACCACATGGCTGGCGATCGGGGAGCGGCCGGCGGGGAGCTGGTCGAGGACGGAGGTCTCCAGGTCGCCGAAGACCGTCATGGCGACCGTGCGCGGGATCGGGGTGGCCGTCATCACCAGCAGGTGCGGCGGCTGTTTGCCCTTGCCCCGCAGGGCGTCGCGCTGCTCGACGCCGAAGCGGTGCTGTTCGTCGACCACGACCAGGCCGAGGTCGTGGAACTGGACCTTGTCCTCGATCAGGGCGTGCGTGCCGATGACGATGCCGGCCTCGCCGGTGACCAGATCGAGCAGCGCCTGGCGGCGGGCGGCGGCACCCATGGAGCCGGTGAGCAGGACGACCTTGGTGGCGTGCTCGGCGCCGCCCAGCATGCCGCCCTCGGCCAGCTCGCCCATCATCTCGGTGACCGAACGGTGGTGCTGCTGGGCGAGGACCTCGGTGGGTGCCAGCATGGCCGCCTGCCCGCCCGCGTCGACCACGGCGAGCATGGCGCGCAGCGCCACCATTGTCTTGCCCGAACCGACTTCCCCCTGCAGCAGGCGGTGCATCGGGTGCTCGGTCGCGAGGTCGTCGAAGATCTCCCTGGAGACCTTCTGCTGTCCCTCGGTGAGGGTGAAGGGGAGGCGGTCGTCGAAGGCCGAAAGGAGGCCGTCCGGCCCCGGGGTGCGGGGGACGGCGGGGAGCTGGGCGTCCGCGTGGCGGCGGCGGGCCAGGGCGACCTGGAGGACGAAGGCCTCGTCCCACTTCAGGCGGTCGCGGGCTGCCGCGATGTCGGCCTTGGTGTGCGGTCGGTGGATCTTGAGGAGGGCCTCGGGGAGCGGGAGCAGGCCGCGGCCCTCGCGCAGGGAGGGCGGCAGCGGGTCGACGGCCTCCTGGGCGGTGGGCAGCACCGTCTGGACCGCCTTGCCGATCTTCCAGGACTCCAGCTTGGCCGTGGCCGGGTAGAGGGGGATCAGGGCGCCGGCCCAGCTCTCGACCGCCTCCTCGCCGTCGCTGCGCAGCAACTCGTAGGCCGGATGGGCCAGTTGCAGCCGGCGGTTGAAGACCGAGACCTTGCCGGCGAACATCGCGCGGGTGCCCGGCAGCAGCTCCTTATGGGGCTTGTGCACGCCGTTGCCGAAGAAGACCAGCTGGAGACGGCCGCTGCCGTCGGTGATCGTGACCTCCAGGCGCTGGCCCTTGCCGCGGGGGGCCTTGGCGGAGGCGAAGGAGTGCAGCCGGGCGTCGGCGACCTGCGCGACCACCGTGACGTGCTCGTCCATGGGGAGGTCGGCGAGATGGGTGAGCTGACCGCGCTCCTCGTATCTGCGCGGGTAGTGGTGGAGGAGGTCGCCTACGGTGTGCAGGCCGAGATGCTCGGCCATCACCTTCGCGGTGGCGGGGCCGAGCACTGACTTCAGGGACTGCTTCAGTGGTTCTTCCAGTGCGGGCACGAGATCCATTGCACACCACGCCACTGACAAAGCCGTATACGCTTCGGGAAAGTCCTGGTCAGACGGTTCGTTCGGGCTCTAGGATGGCGCGCTCCGGCCATCCCCTCCGCGGTCACCGCCCCACCGGGACCGCCCGACCCCGCGCCGTGCGAGCTCCCCCGTCCGCGGCGCCGTGACGATGGACTCCCAGACTTCGCAGCCATCCCAGGCACCCCGGTCCCCTCACCCACCCCATGCGTTCCAGGTCGACCTGCGCGGTCTGGTGGACCTGCTCTCGCATCACCTCTACTCCAGCCCGAAGGTCTACCTGCGCGAACTGCTGCAGAACGCCGTGGACGCGATCACCGCCCGGCGGGCCGAGCAGCCGGAGGCCCCGGCCCTGGTCCGGCTGCACCCGGCGGACGGCGGCCTGCGCGTGGAGGACAGCGGCATCGGGCTCACCGAGGCGGACGTGCACGACCTGCTGGCCACCATCGGCCGCAGCTCCAAGCGGGCCGAGGGCCTGCAGGAGGCCCGCTCGGACTTCCTCGGCCAGTTCGGCATCGGCCTGCTCGCCTGTTTCGTGGTCGCCGAGCGGATCCGGGTGGTCAGCCGCAGCGCCCGTACGCCCGACGCGCCGCCGGTGGAGTGGACGGCGAGCGACGACGGGTCGTACACCGTGCGCACCCTGCCCGGCTCGGCGCGCCCCGAGCCCGGCACGACGGTGTACCTGAGCGCGCGGCCCGGGGCGGCCGAGTGGCTGTCGCCCGACCGGGTCCGCGCCCTCGCCCGGGACTTCGGCTCGCTGCTGCCGTACGACGTGCGCGTGGGTGAGGAGCCGGTCACCGCGCTGCCCGCGCCCTGGGACCGGCCGTATCCGTCTCCCGCCGCGCGCCGGATCGCGCTGGCCCGGCACTGCCGGGAGCTGTTCGGGTTCGCGCCGCTGGACTCGATCGACCTGGACGTGCCGCTGGCCGGGATCCGCGGGGTGGCGTACGTGCTGCCGTCGGCGGTGAGCCCCGCCCAGCGGGCGACCCACCGGGTGCACCTGAAGGGCATGCTGCTGACCGAGCGGGCCGAACAGGTGCTGCCGGACTGGGCGTTCTTCGTGCGCTGCGTGCTCGACACCGACAGTCTGCGGCCGACCGCCTCGCGCGAGTCGCTGTACGAGGACGAGACGCTGGCCGCCGTGCGGGAGGCACTGGGCGAAAGGATCCGCTCGTGGCTCACGGGGCTCGCCGCCGGTGATCCGGAGCGGCTGACGGCGTTCCTCGCCGTGCACCACCTGGGCGTGAAGTCCCTCGCCCGGCACGACCACGGGATGCTGCGCACGATGCTGCCCTGGCTGCCGTTCGAGACGACCGACGGACAGCTGTCCCTGGAGGAGTTCGCGCAGCGGCATCCGGTGGTGCACTTCACCCGGACCGTCGAGGAGTACCGGCAGGTCGCGCCGATCGCCTCCGCGCAGGGCATCGGCGTGGTCAACGGCGGCTACACCTACGACAGCGACCTGGTCGAGGCGCTGCCGTCGGTGCGGCCGGGGACGGTGGTCGCCGAGCTGGACGCGGACACCGTGACCGCGCACCTGGACGGGGTCGACCCGGGCGAGGAGCTGGCCCTGTCCGGTTTCCTGGCGACCGCGCGGGCGAAGCTCGACCCTCTGGGCTGTGACGTCGTACTCCGGGCCTTCCATCCGCTGTCCGTGCCCGCCCTGCACCTGGACGACCGGGCCGCCCGGCACGAGCAGGCCCGGGCGGCGGCCGAGGAGCAGGCCGACGACCTGTGGGCGGGCATCCTCGGCTCGCTGCGCGGCAGCGCCCCACGCGCGCGTCTGGTGCTCAACCATCTCAACCCGCTGGTACGCAGGATCGGTTCGCTCGGGGACCCGGAACTGGTCGGCACCGCCACCGAGTCGCTGTACGGGCAGGCCCTGCTGATGGCGCAGCGCCCGCTCAGGCCGGCGGACTCGGCGCTGCTGAACCGGGCGTTCATCGGCCTGCTGGAGTGGGCGACCCATGGGGAGGGTGAGGCGCGATGAACGAGATCACGGACTTCGACGCGCTGCGCCGGGCGCTGGCGGAGAACTCCGGGCAACCGGAGGGCCCGGCCCGCAACGCGCGCGCGGAGCAGCTGCTCGCCGAGGCCGAGCGGCTGGACGTCCCGCTCGCCGTGATCGAGGCGCTCGGGCACCAGCTGAAGGTCTACAACTACAGCTCCGAGAAGGACAAGATGTTCGTCCCGTTCGCGCGGCTGCTGCGCATGTGGGACGAACGGCCCGAGGACTTCGACGCGTACGAGGCGCACTCGCTGCACTGGGTCTTCAAGTGGATGTCGTCGGGCATGCTGGACCAGCCGCACATCCCGCTCGCCTCGATCACGAAGTGGCTCGGCGAGATGGAGCACCGCTACCGGCTCGCGGGGCACTCCGAACGAGCGGTGCGCGGCGCCGAGTTCAGTGTGGCCGCGCACGTCGGGGACCTGGTGCGGGCGGAGCGGGCGTACGCGGCGTGGCTCGCCGCGGACCGCGACGAGATGGCCGACTGCCACGCCTGCGAGCTGCACGGGCAGGGCACCTGGCAGGCCGAGCGCGGCCACGACGCCGAGGCGCTCGAACTCTGGCGGCCGGTGCTGGAGGGCGAGTTCGCCTGCGCGCACGAACCGCACACCGTGCTCGCCTCCTCGCTGGCCCCGCTGCTGCGTCTGGGCCGCCTGGACGAGGCCCGCGCGAACCACCTGCGGGGCTTGCGTCTCGTACGCCCGATGGAGTCGATGCGCGGCGCGTACGCCGACCATGTGGAGTTCTGCGCGCTGACCGGCAACGAGGCACGCGCCCTGGAGCTGCTCGCCGAGCGGCCGGCGTACTTCACGGACACCGGGCAGCCGCGCAGCCGGCTGGACTTCCTGGCCGTGGTGACCTTGCTGATGGACCGGCTGACCGGGCTGGGCCTCGCCGGGCAGCGGGTGCCGGGGCCGGCCGGGCGGGCGTGGACCGCGGGGGAACTCGCCGGGCACGCGCGCGTGGAGGCGCTGGACCTGGCCGAGCGGTTCGACCGGCGCAACGGCACGTCGTACGTCGGCGACCGGACACGCGCGCGTATGGCGCAACGGCCGGTGGTGGAGCGCCTTCCGCTGGGCGTGCGCACGGTACGCCCGGCACCGGCGCCGGTGGCCGCGGCGCCCGAGGCCCCGGAGGCGTCCGACCTCGCGGCCCTCCTCGCCGAGGCCCGGCGGCTGTCGGACACTCTGCAGCCGCACGCCCTCGACGCCTGGGCGGCGGTCACACGGGCCGCACGCGACGCGGAGCCGGCGCCGCGCGACCGCGCGGAGATCGCCGACCACGAGGCGATGGCCCGCGGCCCCGAGGGCATCGAGCTGTTCGAACGGGCGGCTGTGCTGTACGCGGAAGCGGGCGATCCCGGAGAGGCGCTGGCGGCACGCGCGCGTGGGGCGTACGTCCGCGCCCTGACGGGCGAGGTGGACGCGGCGCTCGACACGGTCACCGGCCTGTACGACGAGGCACTGGCCCTCTACGCCTCGAAGGCCACCGGCCTACGGCAGACGGCGTCGGTCCTGATGAGCCGAGCCCGGATCCTGATGCGACGCCTGCACGAGGCCCCGGTCTTCGGGAGCGAGGCCCGGCCGGACGGGGCTGTGGGCGGTTCGGGTGCTCTGCCGGGCGGGGGCGCGGGGGTGGGGGGCGATTCGGGTGTGGTGGCGGCCGGGCACGCTGTGCGGGAAGTGCTTGCGCTGGTCGGAGAGCGGGGGGCGGACGATGTGCGGCTGGCCGCTCGGGCCGCGGAGGCACGGGCCATGCTCGCCGAGCTGGCCGCGCACACCGGGGACGCCGGGCGGGCGGCGGAGCTGTTCCGGCGGGCCGCCGCCGACTACGTGGCCGCCGGACTCCCCTGGTTCACGGTCGAGTACGAGGTGCAGGTCGCCGCACTGGCCCACCAGGCCGGTGACCTGGCCGAGGCCGAGCGGGCGCTGCGGGCCGCCCTGGAGCACGGCGGGCCGTACGTGGAGCCGGTCGGGCGGGCCCAGCTCCATCTGCAGCTCGCCGAGGTGATCGGCGGCCGGGGCGAGAGCACCGAGGCCGCCGAGCACGCGCTGCAGGCCGCTCACTGGGCCGACGAGGCCGGTGAGAGCGGCACGCTGGGCGCCTGGGCGCGGCAGCAGCTGGGCGGGCTGCTGCTCGGCCAGGGGCGCTGCGCGGAGGCCGCCGAGGTACTGGAGTCGGCGCTGGCCGACCTGTCCGCCCGGACACACGGCGACGGGGCCGTCGTACAGGCGCTGTGGTGGCTCGGCGACTGCCTGAGCGAGCTGGGCGACCACCGCGCGGCGGCCGACCGCCGGCTGCGGGCGGCCGAGATCGCCCGGCACTGGCCCGAGCAGCAGGATCACGCCACGCTCGCCCACCTCGCCGGCGAGTCCCTGAGCCACGCCGGACTGGCGGCGCAGGCGGACCAGGCCTACGCGCGCGCGGGCGATCTGTGGCGCGCGCTGGGCAATGCGCCCTTCCTCGTCCGCTCCCTGCGTGCCCGCGGCTGGCTGGCGCTGCGCGGGGAGGCCGGAGCAAAGGGCGCGCGCGAGCTGATGGCGGAGGCGGTGCGGGAGTGCGAGCGGGCGCTGGAGGCCGCGGCCGACCCGGCGTCCCGGGACCAGCTCACGGAGGAACTGGCCGCCACCCACCGCCAGTTCGGCGATCTGCTGGTCCGCTCGGCGACCGAGCAGGCCGACGACGGTGTCGTCCGGGCCCTGTGCGAGGCGGCGCTGGTCCAGCTGGAACGGGCGGCAGAGCTGTTCGCCACACGGGGCGCGGACGGGCTGCACAGCCGTACCGGTGCCGAACTCGCGGCGGGCCGGCTGGAAGCGGACCTCGGGCGCCCCGCGGACGCGGCGGCACGCGCGCGTGCCGTACTCGCGGCCTACGAGCACGCGGGCGAGGAGGACCCGACCGTCCGGGCGCGGCGCGCGGAGGCGGCCGAGGTACTGGGGACGGCGTCGTCGGACCGGGGCGCACCGAAGCCGTGAGGCCGCAGCGCGCGGGGAGTGCGCCGGTGGGTCACTCGACGCCGATGAGCAGCAGGGCCCCCTGCCGGCCGCCCCGGTACACCACGGTGTCCACGGCGAGGTAGGACTCCCGTACCCGGGTCTCCAGATGGTCGGCGACGCTCTCGGGGGCGTCGTCGCCGACGACGAGGGTGACCAGCTCGCCGCCGGCCTGGAGCATGCGGTCCAGGACGGTCGCGGCGGTGGCGGCGACGTCGGGGCCGATCACCGCCACGTCACCGTCGATCAGCCCGAGCACGTCCCCGGCCTGGCAGATCCCGGCCGTCGTCCAGGACTGGCGTTCGGCGACGACGACCTCGGCGTACCGGGTGGCGCCCGCCGCCGCGGTCATCTGGACGACGTCCTCGTCGAACCGGCGCTGCGGCTCGTGCACGGCGAGCGCGGCGATGCCCTGGACCGCCGAGCGGGTCGGGATCAGGGCCACACGGATGCCCTCGGCGCGGGCCTGCTCGACGGCCACGGCGGCCGTGTGGCGCAGCTCGGCGTCGTTGGGCAGCAGGACGACCTCGCGCGCGTGGGCCCGCCGTACCGCCTCCACCAGCTCCCCGCCGGCCGGCGGCTCCCCCGGCCGCGCGAGAACGGTGGTCGCGCCCGCCTCGGTGTAGAGCCCGGCCAGGCCCTCGCCGGGGACGACGGCGACGACGGCCCGCTGGGCCCGCTCGCGCGGGGACCGCTCGCCGCCGGTGTGCACGTCCCCGAGGCCGAAGTGGGTGATCCGGATCCGGTACGGCCGCCCGGCCTCCACGCCGGCCTCCACCGCGGCGCCGGCGTCGTCGACGTGCACATGGACGTTCCACAGCCCGTCGCCGCCGACCACGACCAGGGAGTCGCCGAGGGCGTCGAGGCGTTGCCGGAGCCGGGCCACGGCCGTGTCGTCGGCTTCCAGGAGGTAGATCACCTCGTAGGCGGGCCCGAGGGCCTGGGAGCCGTCGGCGCACGGCCCGGCGGAGGGCGCCGGGATCGCGGACGGCCCGGTGGAGGACGGCCCGGCATCGGAAACGGCCGCCACGCATGCGTGCCCCTCATGAGCACCGCCCATGGCCCCGGCGCCGCCCGCGGTCCCGGGGCCGTCCGCGGCGGCCCCGCCGACGCCCCCGGGCCCGCCCGTGTCCGAGACCCGCCAGACCTCCCGCACCGGCGCGGCCTGTCCCGCCCCCAGGCCCTCCGGTGCCACCGGAACCTCCCGCCCTGCCGGAGCCTCCCGCACCGCCTCCCCCGTGAACGCCTCCACCAGTGCCCCGAGCACCGCCACGAGACCGCGTCCGCCCGCGTCGACCACCCCGGCCCGGCCGAGCACGGCCAGCTGGCCGGGGGTGGCCGCGAGGGCCGTCCGGGCACCCTCGTAGGCCGCCCGCGCGACCGTCCCGCAGTCGCCCTCCGCCCCCTCGGCGGCATCGGCGGCGGCCGAGGCGACCGTCAGGACCGTGCCCTCGACGGGGTGGGCCACGGCCTGCCGGGCGGAGTCGGCGGCCCGCCTGAGCGCCAGCCGCAGCCCCGCGCCGCCGACGTGAGCCGTCTCACCTCCGCGGTCGTCCGCGAGCACCTGCGCCATGCCCCGCAGCAGCTGCGCCAGGATCGTCCCGGAGTTGCCGCGGGCCCCGATGAGCGCCCCGTGGGCCATCGCGTGCACCGCGTCCGCCAGGGAGGGCTCCCCGGCGCCCGTCCCGTACCCGGAGAACACCGCCTCCACGGCCGTCGCCGCCGATTCCAGGGTGAAGTACAGATTCGTCCCGGTGTCGCCGTCGGCCACCGGATAGACGTTGATCGCGTCGATCTCCTCGCGCGCGCGTCCCAGCGCTCTGAGCGCCAGACCGCACCAGGTGCGCACCGCGAGAGCATCGAAGAATGTCTGCGGCACCTGCGCCACCTGCGCCTCCCTGAGCTGGACGTGGGACGCAGCGTAGACCCCGGGACCGTGTCCACCGGAAGAGGGCCGGGAGCGGGGCCCTGAACTGCCATGGTAGTTTCCTTGTACGGACGCAGCCGTTGTATGCTGCTCCGGTTGCCCGATCCTGTATCGGGCCGTTCCCCTGGCAACGCCACTCAGATCTCAGGTCGTACGATCTCGATCCCGGCATGCCGGGATTAACCGTAAGTGCATCTGAAGTCTTTGGAGTGACCCGTGGCTGCCAACTGCGACGTCTGCGGCAAGGGGCCGGGCTTCGGCAACAACATCTCGCACTCGCACCGCCGTACGTCCCGCCGCTGGAACCCGAACATCCAGCGTGTGCGTACCGTGGTCGGCGGGACGCCGAAGCGCGTGAACGCTTGCACCTCGTGCATCAAGGCCGGCAAGGTCTCGCGCTGACGCTACAGCTGAGCGCGCGGCCACTGCCTGGTTCGCTGCACTGAGCCGGTCCACCTCAGGGTGGGCCGGCTTTTTGCCGTACCCGGACTCCGTCCCCCGGCCGTACCCAGGACCCCTGGCCGCCTGCCAGAATCCGGGGAATGCGCTTCGGCATCCTGGGCCCGCTGGACATCCGTACCGATGACGGCGACCCGATCGACCCCGGCGGTCCCCGCCCCCGCGCCCTGCTCACGCTGCTGCTCCTGGACGCCGGCCGCCCGGTCGCCACGGAACGGCTCACCGACGGTCTGTACGGCGCCGAGCCGCCCGCCGACGCGGCGGGCGCCCTGCAGTCGCAGATCTCCCGGCTGCGCAGGCGGCTGGCCCCGCACACCCGGATCGAGGCGGGCCCCGCCGGTTACCGGATCGGGGTCCCCGCCGACCACGTCGACGCCCACCGCTTCGAGCGGCTGGCCCGGGAGGGCCGCGAGGCCCTCGCGGCCGGCGACTTCCGGGGCGCCGCGGACCGGCTGCGCACGGCGCTCGCCCTGTGGCGGGGCCCCGCGCTGCCCGACCTCCCGGGCTCCCACGCCGACACCGCCCGCCTGGAGGAGCTGCGGCTGGCCGCCGTCCAGGACCGGATCGAGGCCGACCTCGCCTCGGACGGCGGCCCGGAACTCATACCCGAGCTGCGCTCGCTGCTCGCCACGCACCCGCTGAGCGAGCGGCTGTACGGGCAGCTGATGCGGGCCCTGCACGCGGGCGGGCGGCCCGCCGAGGCGCTCGCCGTGTACGAGGAGGCCCGGCGCACGCTCGCCGACGAACTGGGCGCCGATCCCTCGCCCGAGCTGGCGGCCCTGCATCTGGAGCTGCTGCGGGGCGCGGCGCCCGGGCGCTCGCGGCCCCGGCTCCCGGCGCAGCTGACCCGCTTCGTCGGCCGGGACGCCGAACTGGCCCGGATCCCCGCGCTGCTCGCCGACGTGCGCCTGGTCACGCTGACCGGTCCCGGCGGGGCGGGCAAGACCCGGCTGGCGATCGAGGCCGCGCGCGCCCGCGCGGACGCGTACCTCGTCGAGCTGGCCCCGCTCACCGACGGCACCCGGATCCCGTACGCGATCCTCGCGGCCCTCGGGATCCGGGAGGGCCTGCGCAACGCCACGACGGACGTCTCCGGGCGGCTGCTGGCGGCGCTGGAGGACCGGGAACTGCTGCTCGTGCTGGACAACTGCGAACACCTGGTGGAGGACGCGGCCCGGGTCGCCGCGTTGCTGCTCGGCCGCTGTCCCGGGGTGCGCGTCCTCGCCACCAGCCGGGAGGCCCTCGGCATCACCGGGGAGGTGCTGGTGCCGGTGCCGGCACTCGCGCCGGAGCCGGCCGGGCGGCTGTTCCTCGAACGTGCCCGGGCGGTGCGCCCCGGATTCGACGGACACCCGCGCGTGGCGGACATCTGCCGGGCCCTGGACGGGCTGCCGCTGGCCATCGAGCTGGCCGCGGCCCGGCTGCGCACGCTGGACCCGCAGGAGCTGGCCGACCGCTTGGACGACCGCTTCCGGCTGCTGTCCCGCGGCGACCGCACCAAGGCGCCCCGGCATCGCACGCTGCGGGCCGTCGTGGAGTGGAGCTGGGACCTGCTGGACGCGGAGGAACGGGAGCTGGCCGGGCGGCTGACCGTGTTCTCCGGCGGCGCCACGGTGGACGCGGTGGAGGCCGTGTGCGGGGTGCCGTATCCGGAGGACCTGCTGGTGTCGCTGGTGGAGAAGTCCTTCCTGGAGGTGTCCGGGGGGCGGTACCGGATGCTGGAGACCATCCGCGCCTTCGCCGCCGAGCACGTCACCGGCGGCTCGTCGCTGCGGGACGCGCACGCCGCCCACTACCTGGGCCTGGCCGAGCGCGCGGAGCCGTTCCTGCGCGGCGGCGGACAACTGCCGTGGCTGGCCCGGCTGGCCGCCGAGCACGCCGACCTGGACGCGGCCCTGCGCCACCTCACGCGCGGCAACACCTCGGACGCGCTGCGCCTGATGGCGGCGCTGTCCTGGTTCTGGCGGCTGCGCGGGCTGCACGGCGAACAGGTGCCGTCGGCCCGTGCCCTGCTGGCGGCCGTCGGCGACGAACCGCCTGAGGGGCTGACCGAGGAGTACGCCCTGTGCATGATGAACACGATCACCGGACGCGGCGACGACCCCGCCGAACCCGGCCGCATCGCGCGCGTGGCCGAGCTCATGCGCGCGCTGGACGCGCCGCTGCGGCTGCCGTTCACGATGGCGCTCTGGGCGCTGACCGGCGGCCCGCTGTTCTCCGACGACGAGAAGCTGCGCGCCGTCCGGGCCGGCGACGACCCGTGGGGGCGCGCGCTGCTGGATGTGGGGATCGCCTACCAGGCGCAGTTCTCGGGGCGTCCCGCCGACGCGGAGGCCGCCTTCACGCGTGCCCTGGAGGGCTTCCGGGCGACCGGTGACCGCTGGGGGATGGCCAACTGCCTGGATCCGCTGGGCGCCTTCGCCGCCGGGCGGGGCGACCACGAGCGCGCCCTGACACTGCTGGACGAGGGCCTGGCGCACGTCCGGGAGCTCCAGGCGCCGGAGGAGACCGCGGACCTGCTGCGCACCCGGGCGACCCTGCTGCTGCACCGCGGTGACGTCGAGGACGCGGTCGCGCACTTCGAGCGATCGGCGGCCCTGGCCCGCTCGACCGGCGCGCCCGACAAGGTGGCCGCCGCCCGGCGGGGCCTCGGTGACGCCGCCCGGCTGTCGGGGGACACCGCACGCGCGCGTGTGCACTACGAAGAGGCGCTCCAGAGGTGTGCCGCGAACTGGTTCAGCGCGAGCGAGACCGCGCGGATCCTCATCGGCCTGGGGCGCACGGCCGCCGCCGAGGGGCGCCCCGAGGAGGCGCGTGACTGGTTCGGGCAGGCCGCCGCGCTGGCCGCCGACGGCCCCGGCGTGCTGGAACTCGCCGAGGCGGCGGAGGCGCTGGCGTCCGTCGCCGAAACCGCCGAGCGGGCGGCCGTCCTGCTCGGCGCGGGCGCCGGTCTGCGGGGCGCCGTGCCCGAGGGCGACCCCGACGTCGTACGCACGGAGCGGGAGGTGCGCGCGCGACTGGCCCCGACGGCCTACGACGCGGCCTTCGAGCGGGGCCGGCGGCTGCGGTCGGCGGCGGTCAGCGAACGGTAGGCAGACGGTCAGCGCCGCCCCGGAGGCTGTCCGCCATGACGCACACCCGAGGCCGCCTCGGCCACCTCCACGTCCTCGTCTCCGGCGCCAGCGTCGCCGGACCCGCCCTCGCCCTGAACCTCGCCCGCCACGGCGCCCGTGTCACCGTCGTCGAGCGGGCGCCCGCCCTGCGCGGCGGCGGCTTCGCCGTCGACTTCCGCGGCCACGTCCACCGCACGGTGCTCACCGAAATGGGCATCTGGGAGGAGATCCACGCCCGTCAGACGCACATGGGCCGGCAGCGCGTCGTGGACGCCGACGGCAGCCCGCGCGTGGACCTGCCGGCCGAGATGATGAGCGGCGACGTGGAGATCTTCCGCGGCGAGCTGGCCCGGATCATGTACGAGCGCACCCAGGACCTGGTCGAGTACGTCTTCGGAGACTCGATCGCGGCGCTCACCGAGACCCCGGACGGGGTCGAGGTCACCTTCGAGCGCGGCGCGCCCCGCCGGTTCGACCTGGTCGTCGGCGCCGACGGTCTGCACTCGAACACCCGCCGTCTGGCCTTCGGGGACGAGTCCCGCTATCTGCGGTTCTTCGACCACTACGTGGCGGGCTTCCGGGTGCCGAACCATCTGGGCCTCGACCGCAGCGGCCTGCTGTACAGCGAACCCGGACGCTGTGTCTCCCTCAGCAACTACGACGGCGACCCGGCGTGGGCCGGGGCCCTGCTGGTGTTCCGGTCCGAGCCGCTGGCGTACGACCGGCGGGACACGGCCGCGCAGAAGCGGATCCTCGCCGACCGGTTCGCGGGCATGGCCTGGGAGACCCCGCACGTCCTCAAGGCGCTCCAGGACGCCGACGACCTGTATTTCGACGCCATCGCGCAGATCCACGTCGACCGGCTGGCCGAGGGGAGGGTGGTGCTGCTCGGGGACGCCGGGTACGGCGCCACCATGGGCGGGATGGGCACCGGTGCGGCGATCGTCGGCGCGTATGTGCTGGCCGGTGAACTCGCCCTCGCGGGCGGCGACCACCGCAGGGCCTTCGCCGAGTACGAGAGCCGGATCACGGGCTTCGCCAAGGGCTGCCAGAAGATCTCCGGCAACGCGGGCCCGTTCTTCGCGCCGCCCACCGAGCGGCGCATCCGCAGCCGCGACCGGATGTACAGGCTGCTCAGCTCACGGCTGCTGGCCGGCTTCTTCAAGCGGCTCACCGAGAAGGCGGCCACGGACATCGAGCTGCGGCACTACCCGGCGTGAGGCCGGCGCAGGGCCCATCCGTGGTCCACCGGCCCGATCCCGGCGCCGAGCCGGAATCCGGCGGCGATCGCGCCGGTGACGTACTCCTTGGCCTCCCTGACCGCCTCCGGCACGGCCAGGCCCCTGGCCAGGCCCGACGCGATCGCCGACGCCAGGGTGCAGCCGGTGCCGTGCGTGTGCCGGTTGTCGTGGCGCGGGGCCCGCAGCCAGTGTTCCGCCGAGCCGTCCGTCAGCAGGTCCAGGGCGTCTCCGGGCAGATGCCCGCCCTTGATCAGCACCCATCGCGGCCCGTACGCCAGCACGGCGGCCGCCGCCTGCCGCAGGTCGTCCTCGGACTCGACCCGCACCCCGGTGAGTTGGGCCACCTCGTCGAGGTTCGGGGTGGCCACGGTCGCCACCGGCAGCAGCCGGGTGCGGACCGATTCCAGGGCGGTGGCGGCCAGCAGCGGGTCGCCGTGCTTGGAGACGCCCACCGGGTCCACCACGGCCGGGGCGTCCGTGCCGGAGATCAACTCGGCGACCGCCTCGACCAGTTCCGCCGAGGCCAGCATGCCGGTCTTCACGGCCTGTACGCCGATGTCGTCCACGACGCTGCGGTACTGCGCCCGGACCGCCTCCACGGGCAGCTCCCACGCGCCCTGCACACCCAGGGAGTTCTGCGCGGTCACCGCCGTGATCACGCTCATCCCGTGCACGCCGAGCGCGAGCATCGTCTTCAGGTCGGCCTGGATGCCGGCGCCGCCGCCGGAGTCGGAGCCGGCGACGGTCAGGACGCGCGGGATCATGACTCCATGTCCCCGAAGTGGTCCCAGCCGCCCTTGCTGGTCCAGGGCGCCCCGTCGACGGTCACCTGGGGCAGCGCGGAGGGGTTGAGGACCTCACCGATGACCTTCCAGCGGGCCGGGAGCTTGGCGTCCGGCGGGAAGGTCGCCACGATCGCGTGGTCCTCTCCCCCGGTCAGCACCCACTGCATCGGGTCGACGCCGACGGCCTGCCCGATGTCGTTCATCTGCGTGGGGATGTCGATCGCGCCGGAGCGGATGTCGATGCGGACCTTGCTGGCCTCGGCGATGTGCCCGAGGTCGGCGATCAGCCCGTCGCTCACGTCGCACATCGCGGTCGCGCCGAGCGCGGCGGCGGCCGGGCCCGCGTGGTACGGCGGCTCGGGACGCCGGTGGGCCTCCACGAAGGCCCGCGGAGAGCGGAAGCCGCGGGAGAGGACCGCGTAGCCGGCCGCGGACCAGCCCAGCCAGCCGGTGACGGCCACGAGGTCGCCGGGCTGGGCGCCCGCGCGTGTGACGGGCTCCTGGTTGCGCAGATCGCCGAGCGCGGTGATCGACACCATGATCGTGTCGCCGCGTACGACGTCGCCGCCGACCACGGAGGCGCCCGCGACCTGGCACTCGTCGCGCAGGCCGTCCATCAGCTCGCTCGGCCAGGTCACCGGCAGCTCGGCCGGCACGACCAGGCCGAGCAGCAGGGCGGTCGGTACGGCGCCCATCGCGGCGATGTCGGCGAGGTTCTGCGCCGCCGCCTTGCGCCCGACGTCGTACGCCGTGGACCAGTCGCGGCGGAAGTGCCGTCCCTCCAGCAGGATGTCGGTGCTCGCCACCACCCGCCGGTCGGGCGCGGCGACCACCGCGGCGTCGTCGCCGGGGCCGACCCGGACCGCCGGGGTGGTGGTGAGACGGGAGGTGAGCTCCCTGATGAGCCCGAACTCCCCGAGCTCACCAACAGTGCCCTTCATTTCCCTTGCTCCCCTTCTCTGCCATGCCGTGCCCACTCGCGCGTCATCAGTGTCCCCGATACGGTCGAGGTGACCGTCGACACGGTCCGAAGGACCGCCGATACGGTCAGGTGACCGTCAACTTCCGTCGTGCCTGCACCCTGGCGCGCAAGCCCGGTTCCCGCAGGTCTCCCCGCGGGGAGCGGCAACGCGATACCGTGGCGTTCCTTTCCCCCACATGATCCTCGTGGCCGCTCTGGAGGTTCCGTGGTACAGGCGTACATCCTGATCCAGACGGAGGTCGGCAAGGCGTCGACCGTCGCCGAGACGATCAGCAAGATCCCTGGAGTGCTCCAGGCCGAGGACGTGACGGGACCGTACGACGTCATTGTCCGTGCCCAGGCCGACACGGTCGACGACCTCGGTCGCATGGTGGTCGCCAAGGTCCAGCAAGTGGACGGCATCACCCGCACCCTGACCTGTCCGGTCGTGCATCTGTAGCCCCCGTCTACCCTTGGCCGGTGAACATTTTCCGTCACCGGCCCCTCGGCCTGCTCGCGCCCGCGCTGCTGATCGCGGTCGCGGGCTGCTCATCGGCAGACGACAGCGCCACGGTGGCGGTTCCCAGCCCCGACGCGAAGACGGCGCGGGTGTGCCGGGATCTGCACCGGGTGCTGCCGCGCAAGCTCGACGGACGAAGCCGCAACGACCCCGGACCCCGGTCCGCCTACACGGCGGGCTGGGGAAACCCGGCGATCATACTGCGCTGCGGTGTCGTACGGCCGCCGAAGATGGTCGACCCCAAGGTCGCCGAGGGCGGCGACCCGGACGCCATCGCGGGCGGGGTCGACGGCGTCGACTGGCTGATGGAGAAGCGGAGCGACGGCGGCTGGCGGTTCACCACGGCCAATCGCACGGCCTATGTGCAGGTGAGCCTGCCCAAGGGGATGTCCGCGCAGGAGGAGGGCACACCCGTGCTCACGGATCTCGCGGGGGCCGTGAAGAAGGCGATCCCGCAGGGGATCGCCTCCATGAGATGAGCGTGCGGAAAGCGGGCGGGCGGCTCAGCGAAGCCCGGTCGAGCGGCGCAGCGCGGCCTGGACCAGGCGGTCGATCAGCTCCGGGTAGCTGACACCGCTGGCCTGCCACATCTGCGGGTACATCGAGATCGGCGTGAAGCCGGGCAGGGTGTTGACCTCGTTGATCACGAACTCGCCGTCCTCGGTGAGGAAGAAGTCCGCGCGGACCAGGCCCTCGCAGGAGACCGCCTCGAACGCCTCGACCGCGAGCCGCCGCACCTCGGCGGTCTGCTCCGCGGTCAGCGGCGCCGGGACGATGCCGGGCGTGGAGTCGATGTACTTGGCCTCGAAGTCGTAGTACGCGTGCGCGTCCGGCGGCGGGATCTCGGCCGGCACGGAGGCGCGCGGCCCGTCCTCGAACTCCAGCACGCCGCACTCGATCTCGCGGCCCCGTACGGCGGCCTCGACCAGGATCTTGGGGTCGTGGGCCTGCGCGGTGGCGATCGCCTCGTCCAGGCCGGACAGGTCGTCGACCTTGGTGATGCCGATCGACGAACCCGCGCGCGCGGGCTTCACGAACAGCGGCCAGCCGTGCTCACCGGCGAAGTCGACGATCTTCCTGCGGGCTGCGGACTCGTCCTGCTCCCACTCGCGGGGCCGGATCACCACGTAGGGGCCGACCTGGAGCCCGTAGGAGGTGAAGATCCGCTTCATGTACTCCTTGTCCTGGCCGACGGCCGAGGCGAGCACACCGGCGCCCACGTAGGGCACCCCGGACAGCTCCAGCAGGCCCTGCAGGGTGCCGTCCTCGCCGTAGGGGCCGTGGAGCACCGGGAAGACCACGTCGACCTCGCCGAGCGCCTTGGGCACCGAGCCGGGCTCGCTGTAGACGACCTCGCGGTTCGAGGGGTCGACGGGGAGCACCACGCCGCCCTCGTGCGACTCCGCGAGGTCCGCGACCTCGGGGGTGCGGCGGTCGGTGATCGCCATCCGGTCCGGCTCGTCGGCCGTCAGCGCCCAACGGCCGTCCCGGGTGATGCCGATCGGCAGGACGTCGTACCTCGTCCGGTCGATGGCCTTGAGGACGGCGCCGGCGGTGACCACGGAGATCCCGTGTTCGGAGCTGCGCCCGCCGAACACGACGGCCACGCGGGGCTTGCGCGACGGCTGCTCAGGGCTCTGGGGAAGGTTCTCGGTGCTCATATCGGGTTGAGAGTACCCGCTGGTATCCGCCGAGTCAGCGCCCGCTGGGCCGCTGTGACTCAGCGTCCCTCCAACGGTCGCTCAGCGTCGCGCGGGGCGGTGTTCAGCGCCTCTCCGCCTTGGCGCTGCGCGACATCAGCTCCTTGAGGGCGACCACCGGCGGCTTGCCCTCGTGCACGATGTCCACGACCGTCTCGGTGAGGGGCATCTCCACACCGTGCCGGCGGGCCAGATCCGCCACCGACTCGCAGGACTTGACGCCCTCGGCGGTCTGCTTGGTGACCGCGATGGTCTCCTGCAGGGTCATGCCCTTGCCGAGGTTGGTGCCGAAGGTGTGGTTGCGGGACAGCGGCGAGGAGCAGGTGGCCACCAGGTCGCCGAGGCCCGCGAGTCCGGAGAAGGTCAGCGGGTCGGCGCCGAGCGCCATGCCGAGCCGGGTGGTCTCGGCGAGACCCCGCGTGATGAGCGAGCCCTTGGCGTTGTCGCCGAGCCCCATGCCGTCGGCGATGCCGACCGCGAGGCCGATGACGTTCTTGACCGCGCCGCCCAGTTCGCAGCCGACGACGTCGGTGTTGGTGTACGGCCGGAAGTACGGCGTGTGGCAGGCGGCCTGCAGGCGCTGGGCGACGGCCTCGTCGGTGCAGGCGACGACGGCCGCGGCGGGCATGCGGGCGGCGATCTCGCGGGCCAGGTTGGGTCCGGTGACGACCGCGATCCGCTCCGCACCGACCTTGGCGACGTCCTCGACGACCTCGCTCATCCGCATGGCGGAGCCGAGTTCGACGCCCTTCATCAGGGACACGAGGACGGTGCCCGGGGCGAGCAGCGGGGTCCACTCGGCCAGGTTGGCGCGCAGGGTCTGGGAGGGGACGGCGAGGACGGTGAAGTCCGCGTCCCGCAGGGCCTCGGCCGGGTCCGCGGTGGCCCTCAGGTTCTCCGGGAGTTCGACACCGGGCAGGTAGTCGGGGTTGGTCCGGGTGGAGTTGACCGCCTCGGCCAGCTCCGGGCGCCGGGCCCACAACGTCACGTCACAGCCCGCGTCGGCGAGGACCATGCCGAAGGCGGTGCCCCATGAGCCGGTGCCCATGACCGCCGCCTTAACCGCCTTGCTCACTTGCCCTGCCCTTCGGGTTCCTTGCGCTGCGTCTGCGCCTGGGTGCGGCGCCGCTGTTCGATCCGCTCGCGGCGCGGGTCGTAGGGGGTCTCGGGCGCCTTCTCGCCGCGGATCTCCTCCAGCAGGCGGGTGATGGCCGCCATGATGACCTCGGTGGCCTCCTTGAGCAGGTCCGGGGTCATCTCCTTGCCGTAGAAGCGCGAGAGGTCCACGGGCGGGCCGGCCAGCACGTGATGGGTCTTGCGCGGGAAGAGGTCGGGCTTCTTGGCGTACGGCGGCAGCAGTTCGTTGGCGCCCCACTGCGCGACCGGGATGACCGGGCACTTGGTCTGCAGGGCGACGCGGGCGGCGCCCGTCTTGCCGGTCATGGGCCAGCCGTTCGGGTCGCGGGTGAGGGTGCCCTCGGGGTAGAAGGCGACGCACTCACCGCGGTCCACCGCGTCGATGGCGGCGCGGAAGGCGCTGAGCGCGTCCGTGGACTCGCGGTAGACGGGGATCTGCCCGGTGCCGCGCATGGCGGCGCCGACGAATCCCTTCTTGAAAAGTCCGCTCTTCGCCAGGAATCGCGGAACCCGTCCGGTGTTGTACTGATAGTGCGCGTACGCGAAGGGGTCCACGTGGGAATTGTGGTTCACCACGGTGATAAATCCGCCCTCGGCCGGAATGTGCTCCATTCCTCGCCAGTCCCGCTTGATCAGAACCACCAGCGGCGGTTTGCAGATCACCGCGGCGAAGCGGTACCAGAAGCCGATTCTGCGGCGGGGCACAAGGACACCTTCCTCTAGGGCAGTCACTCCGGCGGGGCCGGACAAGTGTCGCCCCGAGTTGCCGGTCTGTCGAGAACACCGTACGCCCCGCCACCCGTGGCGCCAGATGGCCCGAGGACAATGATCGCGACAAGAGAGGGACGGTACGCCGGTGCAGTGGAGCTTGGTGATCCCGCTGAAGCCCTTGACGCGGGCCAAGAGCAGGCTGGCGGACACCGCCGCCGACGGAGTGCGGCCGGGGCTGGCGCTCGCGTTCGCGCAGGACACGGTGGCCGCGGCGCTGACCTGTACGGCGGTCGCGGATGTGGCGGTCGTCACGGACGACGAGCTGGCGGCCCGTGAGCTGGCGGCGCTGGGCGCGCGGATCGTCCCGGACGCGCCGGCGAGCGGTCTGAACGCCGCGCTGACGCACGGCGCGGCCGTCGTCCGCGCCGTGCGCCGGCGGACACCGGTCGCGGCCCTGAACGCCGATCTGCCGGCGTTGCGGCCGGCGGAACTGGCGGCCGTCCTGGGTGCGGCGGCGGAGTTTTCCCGGGCGTTTCTCGCGGATGCGGCCGAGCTGGGCACGACGTTGCTGACCGCGGGGCCGGAGGAGGAATTGCAGCCGGAGTTCGGTATCGATTCCCGTTTCCGGCACCGGGCGTCCGGGGCGGAGGAACTCCGGCTCGCGGGGGTGGATTCGGTACGGCAGGACGTGGACACCGGGGATGACTTGCGCGCGGCGCTGGCATTGGGGGTCGGACCGTATACGGCGGCCGTTTCGGCCGGATTGCTGATCCCCGACTCCTGAACGCACCCGGCCCGGGGCCGAGCAGGTCGGGAGCGCCGCTCGCCAAGAGGTGCCGGAAGCGCCCTGAAGGGGCGCGGGGAGCTGCGCGAACGGCCACGACGGCCCCGCAGCCGGCCTCCGCCCCCACGGCGAACCCCGCATCAGTACGCTGATGCCATGCAAGCCACCGCATACACCTACGACCCGGAAACCCGCGCCGGGCAGGTACTCCTCGACGACGGCACCCCGCTGCCCTTCGACGCCGCCGCGTTCACCGCCGGAGGCCTCAGGCTGCTGCGGCCCGGTCAGCGCGTGCGGATCGAGACCGAGGGCCGGGGCGACACCCTGCGCATCACCCTCGTAACCCTCCAAACCCTGTAACCGCCCTTACACACGCCGCGGGCCGGGCTCCCTGGGGAGTCCGGCCCGGCGCGTAAGTACCCTGGCGTGCCCTGGCGTGCTTACGACGTCGCCTTGCGGGCGGTGGCCTTCTTCGCGGTGGTCTTGCGCGCCGTCGACTTCTTGGCCGGGGCCTTCTTCGCGGTGACCTTCTTCGCCGGGGCCTTCTTGGCCGTGGCCTTCTTGGCGGTGGTCTTCTTCGCGGCGGTGGTCTTGGCGGCCGGGGTGGTCTTCTTGGCGGTCGTCTTCTTCGCCGTGGTCTTCTTCGCGACGGCCGTGGTCTTCTTCGCGGTCGTCTTCTTCGCCGCCGTCTTCTTCGCGGCGGCGGCCTTGGTGGTCTTCTTCGCGGCGGCCTTCTTGACCGTCGCCGCGGCGCCGCCGGTCAGGCTGCCCTTCGGCGCCTTCTTGACCGAGACCTCGCCGCCGCGCGGCAGCTTCTTCGAGCCGCTCACCAGGTCCTTGAAGCCCTGACCGGCGCGGAAGCGCGGCACGGAGGTCTTCTTGACCCGAACCCGCTCGCCCGTCTGGGGGTTGCGGGCGTAGCGGGCGGGGCGGTCCACCTTCTCGAAGGACCCGAAGCCGGTGACCGAGACCCGCTCGCCCGCGACGACCGCGCGGACGATGGCGTCCAGGACATGATCGACAGCCTCGGCGGCCTGCTGGCGGCCACCCACCTTGTCGGCAATCGCTTCTACGAGCTGCGCCTTGTTCACGTCTTCCCCTTCGGAGACATCGCCAGAACGAAAGTGTTCAAGCTTTTTCGCACGTTAGGCAGATATATACCGCAAATCAAACACGAAACGGGCTTATCACCCTTGTGCCGCAACGGAATCGGTGGTCTCGGGCTGTTCAGTGGTCCTCGTCGGGGATCCGACCCTCGTCGAGGTCCGCGTTGAACCGCTCGAGCCGCCTTGCCGCAGCGGCGAGATCGTGCTTGGCCGCGGTCGTAATGACCAGCAGCTTCCGGGTCAGCGCCATCCGTACGCCCTCCGGGACTTGCAGTGCGCGCACTCTTGCGTGCGCTTCCTTGAGCTGGTTCGCGACCGCCGTATAGAGCTGGAGTTGGCCGTCGTGTTCCATGCACAGATTGTGCCATCTGGGGCGAGTTGTCGCCTGCCCAGGGGGCAACTGCCGCCTCAAACGGCCTTCCAGGCACTTACGGAGGCCGTGGCCCCTGCGCTCACGTACCCGTACAACACCCTTCGTAACGTGGGAAGTTGAGAGCCGGGCAAGAAGCCCGCGCGGCGATTTCGGCCCGGACACGGCCGTACCCCCGATCGTGGCGATCGGGGGTACGGAGGGGGTGTTGGGGTGGCCGGATATCGACCGCGCGGGCCGTCCGGCGCAGCGGATCAGGCCTGGAGCGTCCTCGGCTTGTAGGACGGCCGCTTGGCCTCGTAGGCGGCGATGTCGGCCGCGCTCTGCAGCGTGATGGAGATGTCGTCCAGGCCGTTCAGCAGCCGCCAGCGGGAGTTCTCGTCCAGCTCGAAGGAGGCGGTGATGCCCTCGGCACGAACCTCACGCGCCTCAAGGTCCACAGTGACCTCAGCAGTGGGGTCCTGTTCCGTCAGCTCCCACAGCGCGTCCACGATCTTCTGGTCCAGCACGACCGTGAGCAGGCCGTTCTTCAGCGAGTTGCCCCGGAAGATGTCCGCGAAACGCGAGGAGATCACGGTCTTGAAGCCGTAGTTCTGCAGCGCCCAGACGGCGTGCTCACGGGACGAGCCGGTGCCGAAGTCGGGGCCGGCGAGCAGGACCGTGGCGCCCTGCCGCTCGGGGCGGTTGAGCACGAACTCCGGGTCCTTGCGCCAGGCCTCGAACAGCCCGTCCTCGAAGCCGTCCCGGGTCACCTTCTTGAGCCAGTGAGCAGGGATGATCTGGTCGGTGTCGACGTTGCTGCGGCGCAGCGGGACGGCCCGGCCGGTGTGGGTGGTGAAGGCTTCCATGATTCTCAGACTCCAGCGGGCGTGCGGTCGTCGGTCAGGTCGGCCGGGGAGGCCAGGTGGCCCAGGACGGCGGTGGCCGCCGCGACCTGCGGCGACACCAGGTGCGTACGACCGCCCTTGCCCTGCCGGCCCTCGAAGTTGCGGTTGGAGGTCGAGGCGGAGCGCTCACCCGGGGCCAGCTGGTCGGGGTTCATGCCGAGGCACATCGAGCAGCCCGCGTGCCGCCATTCGGCGCCGGCCTCCTTGAAGACCACGTCCAGGCCCTCGGAGACGGCCTGCAGACCGACCCGCGCGGAGCCCGGGACGACCAGCATCCGTACGCCGTCGGCGACTTTGCGGCCCCGCAGCAGATCCGCGGCGGCGCGCAGGTCCTCGATGCGTCCGTTGGTGCAGGAGCCTACGAAGACGGTGTCCACCTTGATGGAGCGCAGCGGCTGGCCGGCCTCCAACCCCATGTACTCCAGGGCCTTTTCGGCGGCGATGCGCTCCGAAGCGTCTTCGTACGAAGCCGGGTCGGGGACGGCCGCCGAAAGCGGCGCGCCCTGGCCGGGGTTGGTGCCCCAGGTGACGAACGGGGACAGCGCGCCGGCGTCGATGACGACCTCGGCGTCGAAGACGGCGTCCTCGTCGGTCCTCAGGGTCTTCCAGTACGCGACCGCCGCGTCCCAGTCGGCGCCCTCGGGGGCGTGCGGGCGGCCCTTGAGGTACTCGAAGGTGGTCTCGTCGGGGGCGATCATGCCCGCGCGGGCACCGGCCTCGATCGACATGTTGCAGATGGTCATCCGGGCCTCCATCGAGAGCTTCTCGATGGCGGAGCCGCGGTACTCCAGGATGTAGCCCTGGCCGCCGCCGGTGCCGATCTTCGCGATGATCGCCAGGATCAGGTCCTTGGCGGTGACGCCCTCGGGCAGCTCGCCCTCGACCGTGATGGCCATGGTCTTCGGGCGGGCCAGCGGCAGCGTCTGGGTGGCCAGCACGTGCTCGACCTGGGAGGTGCCGATACCGAACGCCAGCGCGCCGAACGCGCCGTGCGTGGAGGTGTGCGAGTCACCGCAGACCACGGTCGTGCCCGGCTGGGTCAGACCCAGCTGCGGGCCGACGACGTGCACGACGCCCTGTTCGACGTCGCCCAGCGGGTGCAGCCGCACCCCGAACTCGGCGCAGTTCTTGCGCAGCGTCTCCAGCTGGGCGCGGGAGACCGGGTCCGCGATGGGCTTGTCGATGTCGAGGGTCGGGGTGTTGTGGTCCTCGGTGGCGATGGTGAGGTCGAGGCGGCGCACCTGGCGGCCGTTCTGGCGCAGCCCGTCGAAGGCCTGCGGGCTGGTCACCTCGTGCAGCAGGTGCAGATCGATGTAGAGGAGGTCGGGCTCGCCCTCGGCGCGCCGGACGACGTGGTCGTCCCAGACCTTCTCCGCGAGTGTCCTACCCATCGCTTTCCCTCCGGCCGGCAAGCGTGCACCGGCCCAACTAGAGATCTTGAGGAGAAGACGCCCGCGCCCCGGGTGTCGTGAATCCGGGCGTCCACCACCGGGCCCCGTTGGTCTGTGGGCCGCTGTGTGATTCCAGGGTGGCGCGTTCCACGGAAAATTGAACTTGCGTTTCACAGAGTGAGACGTGAGTATCGTTGCATGGACAACAGTAGCGGCGTCGGCGTTCTGGACAAGGCGGCCCTCGTCCTGAGCGCTCTGGAGTCCGGTCCGGCCACCCTCGCGGGTCTGGTCGGGGCCACCGGACTGGCACGACCCACGGCTCACCGCCTGGCCGTGGCTTTGGAACACCACCGCATGGTGGCACGCGACATGCAGGGCCGTTTCATTCTCGGCCCGCGCCTCGCGGAGCTCGCGGCGGCGGCGGGCGAGGACCGCCTGCTCGCGACGGCGGGCCCCGTGCTCACCCACCTCCGTGATGTCACCGGCGAGAGCGCACAGCTCTACCGGCGCCAGGGTGACATGCGGATCTGCGTGGCCGCTGCGGAACGCCTGTCCGGCCTGCGGGACACCGTCCCGGTCGGCTCCACGCTCACGATGAAGGCCGGCTCCTCGGCACAGATCCTCATGGCCTGGGAGGAGCCCGAGCGGCTGCACCGCGGCCTGCAGGGCGCCCGCTTCACGGCGACGGCCCTGTCGGGCGTGCGGCGGCGCGGCTGGGCCCAGTCCATCGGCGAGCGCGAGCCGGGCGTCGCGTCCGTCTCCGCGCCCGTACGCGGCCCCTCCAACCGCGTGGTGGCCGCCGTGTCCGTCTCCGGCCCCATCGAGCGCCTGACCCGCCACCCTGGCCGTATGCACGCCCAGGCGGTCATCGACGCCGCGGCCCGCCTCTCCGAGGCCCTGCGCCGCTCGGGCTGACCCCGCGGGAACACCGAGGAGGGCCTGCCCCGACGCCGCGGCAGGCCCTCCTCGCTCCCCCGGTCCCCCCCGGTCCCCCCGGGTCAGCCGGTCTTCTCTGCCACCGGTTCCTGCTGCGAGCGGTAGGAGAACCGGTCCTTCGCGTACCGCCCCCGCTTCTCCAGGGGGACCTGCCCGTGCGCGGCGGCCAGCCCGAACGCCGGCATGTCCCCGTAGATCGCCTCGTACGACCCCTCCGGCACGACGTACGACTCGTGCCAGATGCCGACCTGCCCGCGCAGCTTCCCGGTCCGCTCCTTGCGGTTGAGCCGTGCCCAGGCCTTGTGGTGGAACGCGTCCGGCGCGGTCGCGTAGGCGTACAGCTTCTCCTTGGACTCCCAGTACTGCACGACGTAGTACGTGCGCGGAGAGGCCGTCAGCATGACCCGGCTGCGCAGGCCCCGCGCCGGGTCCTTCTCCAGCTCGCGCAGCATGCGGAACATCGCGAGCATCACCGGCAGCCACAGATGGACGGCCCAGAAGCGGTTGATGCGCATGCCGATCAGCAGGACGACGACGTCGCCCTTCGCGTCGGCGGTCGTACGGGACACCATGACCACGTCCCCCTCGTTGGTGAGCGTCACTATCCGAGTACCGATGATTGGATAGTGCCGTTATCCGAGAAGGAGCGCAAGACATGCGGCTCGCCGAACTGAGCAGACGCAGCGGTGTGTCCACCGCGACGATCAAGTACTACCTGCGCGAAGGGCTGTTGCCGCCGGGCCGCCAGATCAACGCCACCACGGCCGAGTACGACGAGGAGCATCTGCGCCGGCTGCGGCTGGTGCGGGCGATGATCCAGGTGGGCCGGGTGCCGGTGGCCAAGGTGCGCGAGGTGCTCGGCCACGTGGACGACGACTCCCTGGGCCGCTCGATGCGGCTGGGCGCGTCGCTGTGGGCCCTGCCGCAGGTGCCGGAGCCGGACGAGGAGGACGAGTACGTCCAGGCCGCGCACCAGGAGGTCGCCACGCTGCTGGACCGGCTCGGCTGGCAGAACGCCAAGCTGCTCGCGGCCATCTCGCCCGCGTACCGCTCACTGGTGGTGGCGGTGGCCGCGTTCCGCCGGCTCGGCTACGACTGGGGGGTCGAACAGCTCGCGCCGTACGCCGAGTTGATGCACCGGACAGCCGTCCTCGACCTGGACAACATGGAGACGCACCCGTCGGAGGCGGAGCGGATCGAGTTCGCGGTCCTGGGGGCGATCCTCAACGAGCCGCTGCTGCAGGCGCTGCACCGGCTGGCCCAGGAGGAGGAGACGACACGGCGGTACGGCTTCGCGTAGCGGCGTCGTGGACGACGAAGGCCCTCCGCCGAAGCGGAGGGCCTTCTTCTTGTACCCCCGACCGGATTCGAACCGGCGCTACCGCCTTGAGAGGGCGGCGTGCTAGGCCGCTACACAACGGGGGCGTGGACACTGCGTTTCCGCAGGTCCGAGCTGGTCTACCTGGACTCGAACCAAGACTAACTGAACCAGAATCAGTCGTGCTGCCAATTACACCATAGACCAATGATGGTTTAGACCAGTCAGTACCCCCGACCGGATTCGAACCGGCGCTACCGCCTTGAGAGGGCGGCGTGCTAGGCCGCTACACAACGGGGGCCCTAGCGATCCTGCATCGACGACGGTGGGAGCTACCCTGGCCGTCCTCGCGGGAAGGATCAGTACCCCCGACCGGATTCGAACCGGCGCTACTGCCTTGAGAGGGCAGCGTGCTAGGCCGCTACACAACGGGGGCTTTGCAGATGAGCTCTGCGAGCTGGCCTACCTGGACTCGAACCAAGACTAACTGAACCAGAATCAGTCGTGCTGCCAATTACACCATAGGCCACTGGAACTCAACCCCCTGCGGGGTTCTCGTTCTAGTTCGCTCCTCGGGGCTCCGGCCTTCCGGCCTGCTCCCCTCGGCGCAGGAAGAACATTACCCGAAGGTGGACGGGGCTCCAAAACGGGTATCCGCGCGGACGAGCGCAGGGAGTTCGGCGAGGGTCGAGATCCGGTGCGCGACGACCTCCCCGGCGGCCCGCGCGTACGGCGTCCCGCGGTCGATCCACACGGACAGCAGCCCGGCCTCCGCGGCCCCCCGCCCGTCGATCTCCGGGTGGTCGCCGACGTACGCCACCTGGTGCGGAGGCAGACCGAGCGCCTCGCAGGCCGCCAGGAAGGCGCCGGGCTCCGGCTTGGAGACGCCCAGCTCGGCGGCGCACAGCACGGCCTCGAAGCGGTCCAGGAGGCCGAGGGTGCGCAGCTTGTGCTCCTGGACCGTGATGCTGGAGTTGGACAGCACCGCGTGCCGGTAGTCGACGGCGAGAGCCTCCAGGGCGGGCAGGACGTCCGGGAAGAGGGTCCAGGCGGCCTCGTAGTGGCCGATGTACCGCTGGAACCAGGCGTCGCACTCGGCGTCGGCCAGTTCCGTGCCGAGGAACACCCGCACGCGGTCGCGCCGCTGCTCCTGGAAGGAACACTCCCCCGCCGCGTACCGCGCCCACTGCCGGTCGGTGATCTCCCGCCACCGCACGAGGGCCTGTTCGGGGGTGTCGTACCCGGCGAGCAGCCCCTCCACCGCCAGATGCGCCCGCATGCCCTCACGGTCGGCGCTCGTGTAGTCGAACAGGGTGTCGTCCACGTCCCAGACCACGGCTCTGATCGTCATGACACCGACGGTACCGCCGGACGGCTGGCAGACTGGTCGGCATGAGCGAGTACCGCGTCCAGTTCACCGTCGAGGCCCGTGCGACGTTCGACGCCCTGCCCGCAGAGCGCCGGGCACAGTTGGACACGGCCGTTCGGATACTGGCCCGTGACCCGTTCCGGAAGACCTCGACCGCACAGCTGGGCCCTGACGAGCACCTGCGCAAGGCGTACGTGGCGCCGGGCGTCATGCTGGAGTACATGGTGGCAGGCGCGATCATGGTCGTCGTCGTGCTGGAGATCTTCGACGAGAGCGCCTATCTGATCGACGAAGCCGACGCGCAGTGACCAACGCAACAGGGGCGGCACCCGGAACACTCCGGATGCCGCCCCTGACGCATGGGCCGGCTAGGCGCTCAGCTTCGCCAGCGCCGCGTCGATCCTGGCCAGCGTCTTCTCCTTGCCCAGGACTTCCAGGGACTCGAAGAGCGGCAGGCCGACGGTGCGGCCGGTGACGGCGACGCGGACCGGGGCCTGGGCCTTGCCGAGCTTGAGGCCGTGGGCCTCGCCGGCGGCCAGGACGGCCTCCTTGAGGGACTCGGGCGACGTCCAGTCGGCCGGCTCCAGCTTCTCGCGGGCGGTGCGCAGGAGGGCGTCGCTGCCCTCCTTCATCGCCTTCGTCCACGACGCCTCGTCGAAGACCGGCTCCGGCAGGAACAGGAAGTCGACGTTGTCGGTGATCTCCGACAGGACCTTGAGGCGGGTCTGGGCGTGCGGGGCGATGGCCTCCCACTTGGCCGCGTCGAAGTCCTCCGGTGCCCAGGGGGCGAACGGGGCCTTCAGCCAGGGGGCGCAGCGCTCGGTGAACTCCTTCACATCCAGCATGCGGATGTGGTCGCCGTTGATCGCCTCGCACTTCTTCAGGTCGAAGCGTGCCGGGTTGGGGTTCACGTCGGCGATGTCGAAGGCCGCGACCATCTCTTCGATCGTGAAGATGTCCTGGTCCGCGGAGAGCGACCAGCCCAGCAGGGACAGGTAGTTCAGCAGGCCCTCGGGCAGGAAGCCCTGCTCGCGGTAGAGATTGAGGGACGCCTGCGGGTCGCGCTTGGACAGCTTCTTGTTGCCCTCGCCCATGACGTAGGGGAGGTGACCGAACTGCGGGGTCTGCTGGGCGATGCCCAGCTCGGTCAGCGCCTTGTAGAGCGCGATCTGGCGCGGGGTGGAGGAGAGCAGGTCCTCGCCGCGCAGGACGTGGGTGATCTCCATCAGGGCGTCGTCGACCGGGTTGACCAGCGTGTACAGCGGGGCGCCGTTCGCGCGGACGATGCCGTAGTCCGGCACGTTCTCCGGCGTGAAGGTCAGCTCGCCGCGGACCAGGTCGGTGAAGGTGATCGTCTCGTCCGGCATGCGGAAGCGGACGATCGGGGTGCGGCCCTGGGCCTTGTACTCCTCGACCTGCTCGGCGGACAGGTCGCGGCAGTGGCCGTCGTAGCCGGAGGGCTTGCCGGCGGCGCGGGCGGCCTCGCGGCGGGTGTCCAGCTCCTCCTGGGAGCAGTAGCAGCGGTAGGCGTACCCGCCGTCCAGGAGCTTCTGGGCGACGTCGGCGTAGAGGTCCATCCGCTGCGACTGGCGGTACGGCGCGTGCGGGCCGCCGACCTCGGGGCCCTCGTCCCAGTCGAAGCCGAGCCAGCGCATCGCGTCGAGCAGCTGGTCGTACGACTCCTCGGAGTCGCGGGCCGCGTCGGTGTCCTCGATGCGGAAGACCAGGGTGCCCTGGTGGTGCCGGGCGAACGCCCAGTTGAACAGGGCGGTGCGGACCAGGCCCACGTGCGGGTTACCGGTGGGCGAGGGACAGAAACGAACGCGTACGGGTGAGCCGGGTGCGCTAGCCACGCTTGACAACCTTGTTGGTGAGAGTGCCGATGCCTTCGATGGTGACGGCGACCTCGTCGCCGACGTGCAGGGGGCCGACCCCCGCGGGGGTGCCGGTGAGGATGACGTCGCCGGGGAGCAGGGTCATGGCCTCGGAGATGTTGACGACCAGGTCCTCGATGCGGTGGATCATCTCGCTGGTGCGGCCGAGCTGGCGCTGCTGGCCGTTGACCGTGAGCTGGATGGTCAGGTCGTTCGCGCGCTCCAGGTCCAGGTCCGTCTCCACCCAGGGGCCGAGCGGGCAGGAGGTGTCGAAGCCCTTGGCCCGGGCCCACTGCTTCTCGCGCTTCTGCACGTCGCGGGCGGTGACGTCGTTGGCGCAGGTGTAGCCGAAGATCACGTCCTTGACGCGCTCGCGCGGCACCTCGCGGCACATGCGGCCGATCACGACGGCCAGCTCGGCCTCGTGGTGCAGCTCCTCGGAGAACGGCGGGTACTGGATCTCGTCGCCGGGACCGATCACCGAGGTGGAGGGCTTGAAGAAGGCGAACGGGGCGTCCGGCACCTCGTTGCCCAGCTCGCGCGCGTGCTCGGCGTAGTTGCGCCCGAACGCCACGACCTTGTTGGGGAGGACCGGCGGGAGCAGCCTGACCTTGCTCAGCGGCACCTTCGTACCGGACAGCTCGTGGTCCGCGAACGGAATGCCCTTGATGATGTCGAGGACGAGTTCGTCCTGCTTGTCGCCCTCGACCGCGCCGAAGGCTACGTTCCCGTCGATGGAGAACCTGGCGATGCGCACGGGATCCTTGCGCCCCTTACTGAGAACCGGCGTACTGACGCCCCAGGTTAACCGGTCGGACCGCCGGACGTTCGGCCGGTGCGGTGTGGCGGCCCCGCCTTTTCCGGTACGGGAATGAGGTGGGCCGGAATTCCGGGATGCGGGTGTTCGGCGCACGCGGAGGCGGGTCTCGCTCGGGGCGTGCCGCGCGTCCGGGAGGCCGGTCCCCCGGCCGCGCGACACGGGGGGCCGGCGGCGGGAGCGGGCCCTCACCGTGCGGGCGTCAGGCCACGGCAGTGGGATATCGGTGGCGGTCTCCCCCGGATATCAGGCCGATGGCATCGGCGGACCCGATTTCGGCGCCCCGGGAGCCACCGGAAAGCGGGCCGCGCCCCGGGAAAGGCGCCGTACGAATAAAACGGTCCGCGGAATTCGACGGGAAAGACCTGCCGGGAGCCGGTCGGCTACTCTCCGGCCGTGGCCGCAGCGCCGACGGGGACGTCCACCAGGATCGTGCGCCGCGGGTTGGCGGTCTGGGCGGGCAGTTCGACGGAGTGCTCCGGCAGCTCGGGGGTCTGCAGTTCGCCGGCGTCCTGGAGATGCGCCAGGGTCGTGCGTCGCGGATTGGCGATCTTGTCGAACATCATCGTCGTCTTCACGGTGGTACGAGTCCTAGTCCTGTGGGGTCTACAGAGGCGTCGCTCTTGTAAAGCGTCAGGCTAAACATCCAGTTCCCCGCCGAAGGCGCCAACTGTTCACCAGATACGTGTGAGTTTGCTCACGACGTCGCGGACAAAACGGTCAAACCTGACCCGCAACACGCCCCTGCGAAACGGACATTGACCCCCTGAAGCCACCATTCCGCTCCTGATCATGGCGACTGGGACACCGCACACCCGGCGGTAACTCGCAGAGAAACGCCCGTTTTGGCCAGGATCGGGTTCCACGGCTGGTAACCCGGCACTCACAGGCCGTCACGGAGGTCACAGCTCGGACCACGGGCCTTGTTGGAGATCCGGCACTGTGCTGGAATTCCACGGACCGCCGCGGGGATCGAGCCGGCGCACAGGGGGCGCGACGGAGCGCCGAACGGCGGCGAGATCAGGGGGAGCCAACGCCGGTCACTCAAGACCACCGGGGGGCGTTTTCAGGGCGCTCACCACAACGCCGACACCGTGTCCCGCCGTTCACGCGGAGGGGCGCCTGGTCCAGAGGTTGCGACGCTAGTGCAGGGACGTTTCAAGAGGGATGGCAGCGCTTCGGCGGAGCCGGAGTCGCACGACGGGACTGGCCCCATGAAGGGCAGCTCCTCGCCCCAGCACGCCCAGAACCCGGGCCAGGCCCCGTCCGGGGAAGGCGGTGAGCGCAGCGGACGCCCCGGCGTGTCGGCCTCGTCGGCCACCCCGGGCGGCGCGGGCTCCGGCTCTCCCACGCCGGCCGCGAAGGCCGCCAGGCCCGCGAAGGGCGCCACCGGCCCCGGCTCGCGCATGGCCCTGCGCAACTGGCGCATCTCCACGCGCCTGGTGTCGCTGCTGGCGCTCCCGGTCATCGCGGCGACCTCGCTGGGCGCGCTGCGCATCAGCGAGAACATGGACGACATCCAGCAGCTCGACAACATGAAGCTGCTGACGGACATGACCAAGCAGGCCACCGAGCTGGCCCAGCAGCTGCAGGACGAGCGCGACCAGTCCGCCGGCCCCCTGGCCCACGGCCTGACGCAGAGCGACTACACGGTCAAGGGCTACGAGGAGAAGACCGACCGGGCCCGCGACAACTTCCTCAACGCCTCCGAGCAGATCGACGCGGCCAGCAAGGACGGAAACCTCCAGGGCGTCCGCGACGCGCTCGTCGGCATCGCCAACCAGCTGGACGGCCTGGCCAAGATCCGCAAGACGGCCTACGAGTCGAAGGGCAACTCGACCCAGACCGTCGAGGCCTACCACCGGCTGATCACCCAGCTGATCGGTCTGTCCCAGGACATGGCCGAGGCGTCCAGCAACCCGGAGATGATCTCGCGCACGCGCGCCCTGGCGGCCTTCTCCACCGCCAAGGAGTACGCCTCGATGCAGCGCGCCACGATCGCCGCCGCGCTGCCCGCGACCACGGACAAGAAGGGCGACCTCTCCGAGAACGACCGCCTGTACGGCCAGTCGGCGTACCAGAGCGAGAACTCGGAGATCGCGATCTTCCGGAAGATCTACGCGAACAACAACGCCGAGGAACTCCTCAAGCCGATCGACGAGGGCAACCCGACGATCGAGTCCGCGGACACCTACGCCAAGCGCGTCTTCGACCGCCCCGGCGGCATCCAGAGCCTGGACGCCCGCTCCTACAAGGACTGGGTGGACGACAGCTCGACCAAGATCGAGCAGATGAAGAAGATCGAGCACACGCTGCTCGAGGAGATGGAGCAGAAGGCCCGCGAGCTGAAGAGCGCCACCCAGCGTGACGCCATCATCTCCGGTGCGCTGATCCTGCTCGTGCTCGGCGTGTCGCTGGTCGGCGCGTTCGTCGTGGCCCGCTCGATGATCCGCTCGCTGCGCCGGCTGCAGGAGACCGCGACCAAGGTCGCCCAGGAACGCCTGCCCGAGCTGGTCAAGCAGCTGTCGGAGTCCGACCCGCAGGACGTGGACACCTCCGTGGAGTCGGTCGGTGTGCACTCCCGGGACGAGATCGGCCAGGTGGCCACGGCCTTCGACGACGTGCACCGCGAGGCGGTCCGCCTCGCCGCCGAGCAGGCCCTGCTGCGGGGCAACGTCAACGCGATGTTCACCAACCTCTCGCGCCGCTCCCAGGGCCTCATCCAGCGCCAGCTGTCGCTCATCTCCGAACTGGAGTCCCGCGAGGCCGACCCCGACCAGCTGTCCTCGCTGTTCAAGCTCGACCACCTCGCCACCCGTATGCGCCGTAACGGTGAGAACCTCCTCGTCCTCGCGGGTGAGGAGCCCGGCCGCCGCTGGACCCGCCCGGTCCCGCTGGTCGACGTGCTCCGCGCCGCCGCGTCCGAGG
Source organism: Streptomyces durhamensis (assembly GCF_000725475.1). Lineage (NCBI taxonomy): Bacteria > Bacillati > Actinomycetota > Actinomycetes > Kitasatosporales > Streptomycetaceae > Streptomyces > Streptomyces durhamensis. The sequence goes on along the minus strand of NZ_JNXR01000014.1, from coordinate 47,510 downwards.
TGGAGCAGTACGAGCGCATCGAGCTGGCCGCCGTGCCGACGACCGAGGTCGCCGGCCGGGTCGTCAACGACCTCGTGCACCTGCTCGCCGAGCTCCTTGAGAACGCCACCTCGTTCTCCTCGCCGCAGACCAAGGTCAAGGTCACCGGTCACGCGCTGCCCGACGGCCGCGTCCTGATCGAGATCCACGACACCGGTATCGGCCTGTCTCCCGAGGACCTCGCCGCGATCAACGAGCGGCTCGCCTCGCCGCCCACCGTGGACGTCTCGGTCTCCCGCCGCATGGGTCTGTTCGTGGTCGGTCGTCTGTCGCAGCGTCACGGCATCCGCATCCAGCTGCGCCCGTCCGACTCCGGTGGTACGACCGCGCTGGTCATGCTGCCCGTGGACGTCGCCCAGGGCGGCAAGAAGCCCACTCCGGGCAAGCCGGGCGCGCCCGGCGTCACCGGTGGTCCCGCCGCCGCGCAGGCCGCCGCAGGTGCGGCCGCGGCGCGCCGCGCGAACGCCGGCAACGGCCAGGGCGGTGCTCCGGCCGGCGGTGGTCTGCTCGGTGCCGGTCCCGCTCCGCGCGGCCAGGTCGGCGCCGGCCAGGGTCCCCGGGCCGCGCTGCCCGGCACCGGCCAGGGCGGCCGTCCCGGTGCGCCGGGCGGTGCGCGCGGACCCCAGGGCGGTCCCGGTACCGCGGGCGGCCCCGGCGGCCCGCAGCAGGGCCGGCCGGTGGGCGCGGGTGCCGGTGCAGGCGGCTTCGGCGGTCAGGCTCCCGGCACCGCACAGGGCCCGCAGGCCGCGAACCCCGGCGGCCCGCAGCAGGACGCCTTCGGCGGCCGTGGCCCGCGGCGGCCCGGTAACGGTGCCGACCAGGGCCGTCAGCCCCAGCTGCCGCCGCGCGGCGGCCGGGCCGAGCTGCCCGGCGGTGACCAGCAGCAGCGCACCCCGGACTGGGGTGGCACCCAGGCCCCGCTGCAGCGGGCCTCGCTGGACGCCCCGCGCGGCCACGACGAGCAGAACCCGGCGCACACCGCGCGCATGCCGCGTGTCGACGACCGGCAGGGGCCGGGCGCGACCGCCGAGATACCGGCGGTGCCCCGGACCGACGCACAGAACACGGCCGCCACGGGCGAGTACCCGCGTGCGGACCTCAACGGCCTGGGCGGCGGCCCCCAGCACCACACGGGCCAGTTCGCCCGCCCGGAGAACCCGCAGCAGACGGGCCAGTTCGCCCGCCCCGACAACCCGCAGCAGACCGGCCAGTTCGCCCGGCCCGAAACCCCCGAGCTGCCCGGCCGGTTCGACCCTGCCGGTGGCCGGCAGGACTCCGGTCCGTACGTCCGCCCCGACATCTTCGGCACGCCGGCGGCGCAGCAGGGCGGCACCGGACAGAACACGGGTCAGAACACGGGCGAGTTCGCCGCTCCGCAGGGTTACGACGGCGGCACCACCGGCCGGCACGCCCTGCCCGGTCGCCAGGACCCGGCGCAGACCGGTCAGTTCGAGCGCCCGCAGCCGGCCGCCCGCAACGACTTCGGTGCCCAGCGCCCGCAGGCCCCGCAGCAGCGTCCGGCGCACCGTGAGCCGGAGGCCCTGCCGCCGGCCACCGGCCCGGGTGACGGCCGTACCCCGCTGTACGACACGCTGGAGACCAACTGGTTCCACGGCGGGCCGCAGGCGGAGGGCGCTCCCGCGCCGCAGCAGCAGCCGCAGGCACCCGCCCCGGCTCCGCAGCGTCCCGCGGGCGGCAACGGCGCCGGCAACGGTGCCTGGCGCACCTCGCCGAACGACGACCTCGTCCGGCAGGCCGAGCGCGTCCGGCAGCCCGCGTCGGGCGGGGTCACCACCTCCGGCCTGCCGCGCCGGGTGCCCCGGGCCAACCTCGTCCCGGGTACGGCCCAGCAGCAACAGAACCAAGCCGGTCCGCAGGTCTCGCGTGCGCCTGACGACGTACGCGGACGGCTGACCAATCTCCGTCGGGGTATCGCTCAGGGCCGTCAGGCCGGCAGCGGCCAGACCGGCAGCTTCCCGAGCCCCACTCACCAGCAGGAGCGTTAGTTGAGTCCGATGAGCCAGGCGGCACAGAACCTGAACTGGTTGATCACCAACTTCGTGGACAACACCCCCGGGGTGTCGCACACGGTGGTGGTCTCCGCCGACGGCCTTCTGCTGGCGATGTCCGAAGGCTTCCCGCGGGACCGCGCCGACCAGCTGGCGGCCGTCGCGTCCGGGCTGACCTCGTTGACGGCCGGGGCCTCCCGGATCTTCGAGGGCGGCACCGTGGCACAGACGGTCGTCGAGATGGAGCGCGGGTTCCTCTTCCTGATGTCCGTCTCGGACGGCTCGTCCCTCGCGGTCCTGGCCCACCCCGAGTGCGACATCGGTCTCGTCGGCTACGAGATGGCACTGCTCGTCGACCGCGCAGGGGCGGTACTCACCCCGGACCTGCGCGCCGAACTCCAAGGCAGTCTGCTCCACTGACCGCCCCGGCACCACCCACCTCACCAAACCACCGTCCGGCCGCCACAATCCCCCCACCGGCCCCGTCAGACGGCTTGACTGACCGACTTGCTGTCCCGCCCGGAGGACTCATGACCCCGCCCACCGCCCATCATGATCCGTACGCGGAGCCGTACGGGGACGAGGGCGACCAGCCGCTGGTACGTCCGTACGCGATGACCGGCGGCCGGACCCGGCCGCGCTACCAGCTCGCGATCGAGGCGCTGATCAGCACCACGGCCGACCCGGCAGCGCTCATGGGTCTGCTTCCGGAGCACCAGCGCATCTGCCATCTGTGCCGTGAGGTCAAGTCGGTCGCGGAGGTCTCCGCGCTGCTGGCCATGCCGCTCGGAGTGGCCCGGATCCTGGTCGCCGACCTCGCCGAGGCCGGCCTGGTCGCCATCCACCAGCCGGGTGGCGACGAGAACAACGGCGGCGCACCGGATGTGACGCTGCTCGAAAGGGTGCTCAGTGGACTTCGCAAGCTCTGACGCGGGCCGGGCCACCACCTCCGCGAAGATCGTGGTGGCGGGCGGCTTCGGCGTGGGCAAGACCACGTTCGTCGGCGCCGTCTCGGAGATCAACCCGCTGCGCACAGAGGCCGTCATGACGTCCGCTTCGGCCGGCATCGACGATCTCACCCACACCGGAGACAAGACCACCACGACGGTGGCCATGGACTTCGGCCGTATCACCCTGGACCAGGACCTGATCCTGTACCTGTTCGGCACCCCCGGCCAGGACCGGTTCTGGTTCATGTGGGACGACCTGGTGCGCGGCGCGATCGGCGCGATCGTGCTCGTGGACACCCGGCGCCTCGCCGACTGCTTCCCCGCGGTCGACTACTTCGAGAACAGCGGCCTGCCGTTCGTCATCGCCCTCAACGGCTTCGACGGCAACCAGCCGTACCAGCCCGACGAGGTGCGCGAGGCCCTGCAGATCGGGCCCGACACCCCCATCATCACCACCGACGCCCGGCACCGCGCCGACGCCAAGAGCGCGCTGATCACGCTGGTCGAGCACGCCCTGATGGCCCGCCTGCGCTGACGCCGCCGCTCGGGGCAACCGACTCCGGCCTCTGTCGCTCTTCGTGAGCGACAGAGGCCTTTGTCGTGTTACGGGGATGATGGTGAGCAAGTTTCTGGTGGGCGCCCTGCTGGCGCTGTTCGGCGCCGTGCCGGTGGTCCTGTTCCTGCTGCTGGTGGTGCTGGCGACGGTGGCCGCCTTTCCGGGGACGATCGAGATCGACGGCCTGGGCGCGGTGTTCTGGGCGGTGCTGCTGAGCCTGCCGTGTGCCGCGCTGGCCTCGGCGGTGCTGTATCCCCTGCGGCTGCTGGGCTTGCGCAACCGGTACGCCCTGGGCTGGCTGTCCATGTTCCTGACGGCCGTCCTGGTCATGGCCTGGACGCCGGGCCTTCACACCTCGTCGCTGTGGCCCGCGGTGTGTCTGGCGACCCTGGAGATCCCGCTGGGCTGGTGGCTGCAAAAGCGGGACGAGCAGCGCCGCACCGGGTGACAATGCCCGTCGTCGCGTCGCGATTTCGTGGAGGGGGCAGGCGATGAGCGGTGCCGAGACGGCGGCGTTACGGCTGGGGACGACCGTGGCGAAGGCGGCGGCCCAGACATGGCTCGGGGGGAAACGGCGGGAGCAGGAACGCCGGACGGACATGGCCGGGCTGATCCGGCTGCGGGTGCCGGGGCTGCGGTTCCAGCGGAGCGTGGAGCGCCAGTTCGGGGAGATCGCGGACGCGGTGTTCGACCGGTTGGCGCCGTTCCTGGAGCGGGAGTTCGGCGGGCTGGAGGAGAGCGGCCGGGAAGCCGTGATCGCCGGCGTGTGCGACACGTTCGCGGCGGCGGACCTGTCGGACGGGGCGATCCTGGCGGCGGACGCCCAGCCAGCCGAGGTCGTGCGGCGGATCCGGGGGGCGGTACGGCCACCGGTGGGCCTCGGTGAGGCGGAGTTCCGGCTGTACGAGGTGCTGTTCGCGGAGTGCGTGGAGTACTACGTCCGAATCGTGCAGGGGCTTCCGGTGTTCGAGGAGCGGGCGCTGAGCGAGCTGCTGGCGCGTACGACGTCCCTGGGCGCGGAGATCGCCCGGGTGCTGGAACGGCTGCCTGACCGCTCCCTGTTCGCGCCCGAGGGGACCGATCGGGACGGGGAGTTCCGTCGCCTCTATCTGGAGTTGGTCAGCACCGGCCTGGACGAGGTGGAGCTGTTTCGGCGCACCTCCGACCGGGCGGGGGCGCAGGTGCCCGTGTCGGTGGCGTACGTGAGCCTGCGTGCCACCGGTGACGATGGGAGCCGCCGACGCCACGCTCGTGCGGTGCCCGCTCTCCGGCCCGACATGGGCGACTGGGAGGAGCCCGGCGAGAGCGCCGGTATGCGGGTGGAGGCGGCGCTGGGCGGCGCCACCCGGGTGCTGCTGCGGGGCGAGGCGGGCTCGGGGAAGACGACGCTGTTGCGCTGGCTGGCGATCACGGCGGCGCGGGGCGCCTTCACCGGCGAACTGGCCGGATGGAACGGCCTGACACCGGTGTTCGTGAAGCTGCGCGAGCACAGCGGGCGAGAGCTGCCGAGGCCCGAGGCGATGCTGGACTCGGTGGCCGGGCAGATCACCGGGGTCATGCCTAAGGCGTGGGTGGAACGCCAACTCACCGACGGCAACGCCCTGTTGCTGATCGACGGTGTTGACGAGCTGCTGGAAGGTGAGCGGCGGGGGGTACGCGAGTGGCTGCGCAAGCTGCTGACGGCGTACGGGACCGTACGGGTGGTCGTCACCTCGCGCCCCGCTGCGGCACGTGCCGACTGGCTGCGCCGCGAGGAGTTCACGGCTCTGCACCTGGACCGCATGACACCGCCCGACCTGGCGGCCTTCGTACGGCAGTGGCACCAGGCGGTACGGGAGCTGGGCGAGGAGCTGCCCTGCGCGGTCGAGGAACTGCCGCACTACGAGCAGTCGTTGCTGGCCAGCCTGAAGGACCGTCCGCACCTGCAGTCGCTGGCGGGCACGCCGTTGCTGGCGGCGATGCTGTGCGCGATGCACCTCAACCGGGGCAGCCGGCTCCCCCGGGACCGGATGGAGCTGTACCGCAACGCCCTGCACACCCTGGTCCACGAACGGGACGCGGACCGGAGCGTACCGAGCGCGGTGGACAGCCGGCTGAGCCTGAACGACAAGCTGGTGCTGCTCCGGGACCTGGCGTGGCGGCTGTCCGACAACAACCGCAGCGAGATCGCGGTGGAGCAGGCGGCGGTGCACGTCGGCAAGAAGCTGGCGGCGATGCGGCACCTGGAGGAACAGGACGGCTCCACAGTCCTGGAACAGCTCCGGGACCGCTCGGGGATCCTCCGCTCCCCCGCCGAGGGCCGCCTGGACTTCGTCCACCGGACCTTCCAGGAGTACCTGGCCGCCGAGGAGGCCGCGGAGGAGGACCGCATCGGCAACCTGGTCGAGCGGGCCCATCTGGACCTGTGGCGCGAGACCGTGATCATGGCGGCGGGCCATGCGAACCGGCCGCAGCGCGAGGAGCTGCTGGGCGGCATCCTGGACCGGGCGGAGTCCGAACCCCGGTACGGCCGGAAGCTGCGGTTGCTGGCGGCGGCGTGCCAGGAGACGGTGCCGGAGGTCTGCGACGGTCTGGCCGGGCGGCTGGAGGACGCGGTGTCCGCGCTGCTGCCGCCGCGCCGGAGCACGGACCCGCCCGCGCTGGCGGCGGTGGGGCCGGGTCTGTTGCGGAGACTGCCCCGCTCCATGGACGGGCTGACGTCGAACGCGGCGGTGCAGACGGTGCGGACCGCGGCGTTGATCGGCGGCGAGCAGGCACTGAGGCTGCTGGAGGGGTACGCAGAAGACCAGCGCCGGGACGTGGTCGCCGCGCTCATCGACTCCTGGGCGTACTTCGACGCGGACGCTTACGCCGATCGGGTGATGGCCGGACTTCCGCTGGACCAGCACACGGTGGTGCTGACGCACTCGGGGCAGCTGCGGGCAGCGATACGGATGAGGTCGTTCACGTCGCTGAGGATCAGGTTCAGGCTTCGGGATCTGTCCGTCCTCAGCGGACTGCCCCCGCTTCAGCAACTGATCTGTGCCGTGCACGGCACGGCCGACCTGTCTTTGCTGAAGGGGCATCCGAGGCTGGAGACCTTCCAGCTGCTCGGTGCCACCGCACTCCGGCATCCGGAAGCTCTGGCGCAGCTGCCCGCACTGAGCCTCCTGCAGTTGCCACTCGCCGGCCCGGACGGCATCGACGGCCTCCCGCTCCTGCCGCGTCTCTTCCAGCTGGCCCTCTCGGGCGTCACAGCGGAAACCAGGCTGGGGTTCCTGGCACCGCACAGAAACGTCCCGTATCTGTACCTCGTCGGAGGGGCACGCGGTCTCCTGCCCGACCTCGCGCCCGTCTCCGCGCTGACCCTCCTGCGTGCGCTGACGCTCTACAACTTCGAGGCCAAGGACCTGCCGCGGCGGCTGATGTCGGGCTGCCCGGGGCTCGTCGAGCTCACCCTGAGCCGTTGTCTGCTGTCCGACGGACTTGACGGCCTGTGTGAGCTGAAGCAGCTGAGGAGGGTGGTGCTGGAGAAATGCGAGACCCCCGAAGGGCCCGTCACCGAACTGGATCTCCCCGGCATCACCGTCACCGTCAGCTGAACACACCGCAGCCCCGCCTCCCGAAGGGAGCAGCGGGGCTGCGGTCAGGCAAGCGGAACGCTCAGTGCCAGCTGTGCGGCGCCCGGAATCCCGGCTCGCGCTCCAGGCGGCGCCAGCCGGCCTTGGCGCGGCCGCGGTGGGTCTGGGCGGAAGAGTCCGGCTTGGCCGCCGCGCGGGCCAGGAGGACCGCCGTGATGGCGGCGACCTCCTCGGGCTCGGCGTGGCCCTTCTCGACGCGGATGTCGGGAGTGCTCATGGGTGTCAGTCTCCGTGAGAGAGAGGTCCGCGGGGTTGCCGCGGCGGGTCCGCTCGGTTACTGCGGGGGGTTGCCGTGCTTGCGGGAGGGCAGGTCGGCGTGCTTGGACTGCAGCATCGCCAGGGACTTCACCAGGACCTCGCGGGTCTCGGCCGGGTCGATGACGTCGTCCACCAGGCCACGCTCGGCCGCGTAGTACGGGTGCATCAGCTCGGACTTGTACTCCTTGACCATGCGCGCCCGCATGGCCTCGGGGTCCTCCGCTCCGGCGATCTGGCGGCGGAAGATGACGTTGGCCGCGCCCTCGGCGCCCATGACGGCGATCTCGTTCGTCGGCCAGGCGTAGGTGAGGTCGGCGCCGATCGACTGGGAGTCCATGACGATGTAGGCACCTCCGTACGCCTTGCGCAGGATCAGCGAGATCCTCGGCACGGTCGCGTTGCAGTAGGCGTACAGCAGCTTCGCGCCGTGACGGATGATTCCGCCGTGCTCCTGGTCGACACCGGGGAGGAACCCCGGCACGTCCAGGAAGGTGACGATCGGGATATTGAAAGCGTCACACATCTGGACAAAGCGCGCAGCTTTTTCACTCGCCTCGATGTCCAGGACGCCCGCGAGGACCTGGGGCTGGTTGGCGATGATGCCGACCACCTGGCCGTCGAGGCGGGCCAGCGCGCAGATGATGTTCCGCGCCCAGCGCTCGTGGACCTCCAGGTACTCGCCGTCGTCGACGATCTCCTCGATGACCTTGGCCATGTCGTACGGCCGGTTGCCGTCGGCCGGGACCAGGTCGAGGAGGACGTCGCTGCGCCGCTCGACGGGGTCGGACGCCTCCGCCCGCGGGGGGTTCTCCCGGTTGTTCTGCGGCAGGAGCGACAACAGGTACCGCACCTCGGCGATGCAGGTCTCCTCGTCGTCGTACGCGAAGTGGCAGACGCCGGAGGTCTCCGCGTGGACGTCGGCTCCGCCGAGGCCGTTCTGGGTGATCTCCTCGCCGGTCACCGCCTTGACCACGTCCGGGCCGGTGATGAACATCTGGGAGGTGTCACGGACCATGAAGACGAAGTCCGTGAGGGCCGGGCTGTAGGCCGCGCCGCCCGCGCACGGGCCCAGCATCACGGAGATCTGCGGGATGACACCCGAGGCCCTCGTGTTGCGCTGGAAGATGCCGCCGTACCCGGCGAGCGCCGAGACGCCCTCCTGGATGCGGGCGCCCGCGCCGTCGTTCAGGGAGACCAGGGGGGCGCCGGCCGCGATGGCCATGTCCATGATCTTGTGGATCTTGGTGGCGTGGGCCTCGCCCAGCGCGCCGCCGAAGATCCGGAAGTCATGGGCGTAGACGAAGACCGTGCGGCCCTCGACCGTGCCCCAGCCGGTGATGACACCGTCGGTGTACGGCTTCTTCGCCTCCAGGCCGAAGCCGGACGCCCGGTGCCGGCGCAGCTGCTCGACCTCCTGGAAGGACCCCGGGTCCAGGAGCAGCTCGATCCGCTCCCGCGCGGTCAGCTTCCCCTTGGCGTGCTGCGCCTCGGTCGCCTTCTCGCTGGGACCCGCCACGGCCTGGGCACGAATCTCGTGCAGCTCGGCGACCCGTCCGCGTGCGTCCGTCGGCTCGCCGGTCGGCTCACCCGTCGTCTCTTCCAAAACGGTCATGTAGCGACCTTACGAAGGATGCCAAGGAAAGCGAGCCGTCGACTCCGTACAGTCTCCGGCCCGTTTTCCTGGTGCGAGTGAACAGAACCTTGGCCGCGTGCAGCCTTTCCGACTGCTCACAGGGCGTCGGCGTTGTAGGGAGGCCACAAAGGCGTTACCTGAGAGCCAGCTCACATTCGTGCGTGGCGGATGCCATCCCTGGAGTGACACGGAGCCTCAGACGGGGTTCCGTGGACAGGACCTCCACACCGTCGCCTGCCCGGATCACCGCCCGCACCGGCCGGTCCCAGACGATCTCCAGCGGCACTCCCGTACGGGGTGGCTCGCTCATCCGGAGGGTGGCCGTACGGCCTCGGCGCACGATCAGGACGCTCGCGCCCGCCGAGACGGTCAGCCCTCCCACCGTACCGGCCCGCCAGAAGTTGGCCGCCACCAGCCCGATGCGGGGTACGGCGACGGCCTGGCGGACGGGGTCGTTGCCGAGGACGGACAGCCAGTCGCGGTCGGCGGCCCGGGCGGCGGTCTCGGCACGCGAGGCGCCAGGCAGCAGCACGTAGACGTAGGCGGCATCGTCCGGGTCGGTGCCGTGGTCGAGCCACAGGGTCTGCCAGCGCCGGGTGCGCCGTTCGTCGGTGCCGGCGCTGTTGATGTCGGACCAGGCGCCGGCGCGGTCCTCGCGCAGGGTGCGCAGTTCACCCCCGCACGGCAGGATCCAGCCCCCGTGCTCCGCCAGATGGGCCCAGTTCCGGCCGCATGCGAAGCTCTGGTCGCCGTTCTCGCCCAGGTTGCGGTTGTCCACGACCGTCTGGACCGGGACGCCGTCGGCGCAGCCGATCCCGGCGCCGAGGCAGACGACGGCGTCGTCCAGGAAGAACCAGGACTTGCGGGCCCGCAGGGTGGAGTCGAGACCCTTCAGATGCTGGCCGACCGCCGCGTACCGGCCGTCCGTGGTCCCTCCCACCCAGCGCACGTCCGGTCTGGGCGCACCCCACTCGCCGCCGGCCCGGTCGGCGAGCCGCTTGGTGGAGACGGTGGTGCCGGGCAGCCGGTACCAGTCGACGGTCGGCCAGAACCAGTCCGTGTACTGGTCGCCGCGGCCCGCCGGCCACCAGTACAGCATTCCGGAACCGGTGTGCCAGCCGCGCGGGTTCTCGCCGTTGCCGCACTCGTAGTGGGCGATGCGGTCGCTCGCCATGGCGAGGGCGGCGGTGAACCGGGGCCCGCGGTGGACGGCGCGGTCCATGGCCGCGAAGAGCCGGTGGCCGAGGGGTTCGGCGGCCGGCGGGACGGGCGCGTCGGCGACGGCGTGCAGGCGTGCCAGGTCGGCGACGTCGAACTGACCGCCCGTCAGGACCGGTGTGACGGTGTCCCGTTCGATCCAGCCCTTCACCAGGCCGTGCCACCGCTCCCGCCGCTCCTGACCCGCGCCGGCCGCGAGCAGCGCGATGGCGGCGACGAGCGCCTGCCCGTGGAAGTGGTCGCTGCGCATGAGGTGCCGGTCGTCGTCGCGCAGGCAACCCCGGCTGATGGCACGGCCGTTGACGCAGTCCATCACCAGTCCGTCATGGATCAGGGGCGCCCAGGCGTGCTCCACGGCGTCGAGGAGGCCGTGCCGGGCGGGGTCGGTGATCTCCCACGGCGAACCGGCCAGCAGCGCGAAGAGCCGTCCGAGGCCGTCGAGCAGCACCTGGCCGTACGTCCCCGAGTAGGCGACCCAGGTGTGCTGGACGAAGGAGCCGTCGGCGTAGAGCCCGTCGCCCCGGGTGACGTACGGGAAGACCGGCGAGAGCGCGTCCCGGGCCAGGGAGATCCGGCCGGCGTCCCGGCCGAGGACGCCGCGCAGGGCGACACTGCGGCACAGGTCGACGCGGTTGGCGCCGGTGGAGGTGCCGGAGTAGTCGGTGAGCAGGGCGTCCGGGACGAAGTGGTCGACGGCCGCGCAGGCGGCGGTGACACGGGCCGCGCCGAGCCGCTCGTACAGGGCGGCGGTGATGTCCATGAGCAGGCGCGGGCTGCCGATCTGCCATTCCCACCAGTTGCCGTAGCGGGTGGTCGAGGGGTTGTAGACGGTCGCGGACAGGTGGTCGAGGCCGCGCAGGACGGCGGCGAGGAGCACGGGGTCGCCGGTGGCGCCGGTGCCGGGCTGGACGCAGGCCTGGGCCATGGTCCACAGCCGGCCGTAGCTGAAGGTGATGCCGGACGGCGGGTCGAAGGGGTGGCCTGGCCAGAGGGAGCCGGTGGCCGGGGCCATGGTGGCGGCGAAGTCGCGGGCACGGGCGCCGAGTTGGGCGAGGCGGGAGGCGTACGGCGCGGTGCCCGGGTCGTAGCCCGCGCCGAGGGCGAGGGTGAGCCAGCGGCGGCGCAGGGTGTCGTAGGGATCGCCGTCGGCCCGGGCGCCGGGTGCCAGGGCCGGGACGAGGGCGGCGGCCAGCAGCAGTGCGCGTCGGCTCACGCCCATGCGGTCGGTCACCGCCTCTCCCGGCGGCTCAGCAGCCGCCGCAGTCGCAGTGGAGGGCGTCCCAGTGGTTGCCCTCCTCGGCGTAGATGTTGCCGGACCCGAGCGCGGTCAGGACGGAGCGGAGCCTCATGGCTTTCGCGGGCTTCATGGGGATGGTGCCCGAGCTCTCCGCCTGTCCGCCAGAGAGCGGCGTGCATCACTCCGGGTGACAGTGAAAACACACTCCGGATGATGTTGAAAATCGAACCGAATGGGTCTACCGTCGAGAACGTCAGGTTGTTTAACGTTCAACAGATCGCACAGATCGGATTCCGGAGTACGACATGGGCATCTTCAGCCGCAAGGACAGCACCACCCCGACCACCGCCGCGCCGGCCGCCACGGACCCCGGCCTGACCGCGCTGACCGGCGACTACACGATCGACCCGGCGCACACCACGATCGGTTTCGTCGCCCGGCACGCCATGGTCACCAACGTCAAGGGCGGCTTCCACGACTTCACCGGCACGCTGCACCTGGACGGGGCGGAGCCCAGCAGGTCCAGCGCCACGCTCGACATCAAGATGGAGAGCATCGACACCGGCAACGCCGACCGGGACGGGCACCTGAAGTCGTCCGACTTCTTCAGGACCGAGGAGTTCCCGGCCATGACCTTCCGCTCCACCAAGGCGGAGGCCCTGGGCGGCGACGACTACCGCATCACCGGTGACCTCTCCCTGCTCGGTGTCACCAAGCCGATCACCATCGACCTTGAGTTCAACGGCGCCGCGACGGACCCGTTCGGCAACCAGCGCGTCGGCTTCGAGGGCAAGGCCGAGATCCTGCGCTCGGAGTGGGGCCTGACCTGGAACGCGGCGCTGGAGACCGGGGGCGTGCTCGTCTCCGACAAGATCAAGCTGAACTTCGACATCTCGGCGATCAGGAACGCGTGACCCTTGCCCTCCCGCCACAGGGCGGGGGCTGAGGGAGCGGCTGGGGTCCCTTCCCGCGAAGGGGTGAGGGGCGCGGGCCGGCTTCAGAACCCGCCGCCGAAGTCTCCGCCGCCGTCACCGCCGCCGAAGTCTCCCCCGCCGTCCCCGAATCCGCCCCCGAAGTCCCCGGGGTCGAAGTCCGTGCCGGACACGTCGCCCCCTTCGTAGCCGCCCCCGAAGTCGCCTGCGCCGAAGTCGCCGTAGCCGGTGCCGTAGTCGGCCGCGTAGGACGGGGTGGCCATGATGCTGCCGAGCAGGGTGCCGACGAGCAGGCCGGGCAGGATGCCGCCGCCGAAGTAGCCGCCCGCCCAGGGGCCGTAGGCGGGACCCGCGTCCCAGTAGGGGCGGCGGCCGTGGTCCGTGTCGACCTCGCGGATCACCGGGTCGCGGCCGTCGGCCAGCCGGGTGGCGTCGGCCGCGCAGACGGGGACCTGGCGCGCGGCTCCGCCGGGCGGGGTCCAGGTGGCGTCGGTGACCGAGGGGCCGTGCCGCGGGTCGAAGAAGCAGGGCGGGCGGCGCTCCGGCAGGGGGCGGCCCTCGCGGCGGGCGGCCAGCCTGGCCAGGGAGAAGCGGCCGTCCTCCAGGGCCTCGGTGACCGTACGGACGTCCTCCGGCCGGCTCGCGGCGGCCATGCGCTGTTTGGCGGTGTCGTAGGTGTCCAGGGCGTGCTCGTAGTCGGCGCGCATCGCGTCGTCGGCGCCGGGCTCGGCCGGCTGGAAGTCGAGGCGGTCCAGTTCCTCGCCGAACGCGGTGATGTCCTCGTCGACGACCACCCGCAGCCGGTCCAGGGCGGCCCGCTGCTCCTGCTCGCGGCGCCGGCGGTTGCGGCGGACCAGCGCGTACGCGCCCGCGCCGGCGGCCACCACCACCGCCCCGGCCACGATCAGCGCCGTGCCGGAAGCACCGCCGCCCCCGCCCGAGGAGCCGCCCCAGCTCTTCGGGGCGTGGCCGCCCATATGGGCGAGGGCGCGGTCGGTGAAGTCGGTGAGCTGGGCCTTGGCCGGCTCGCCCTGGACGCTCGCCACCAGGTTCTGCCGGGCCGTCACCGACATGACCGAGGAGTCGGCGCGGGCGTCGAAGCGGTCGCCGAGGCGGATGCCGTACAGGCCGGTGACGCCGGTGGCCGCGCGGAGCCGGGAGAACAGGTTCGCCGTGGGGTAGTCGGCCGGGAGCACCACGATGAACAGGGGTTTGCCGGCGTCCTTGATGCGTGTCACGAGCGCGTCGGCATCCGCCTTCGACAGCTGGGCGGAGGCGGCCGGGTCGACGTAGACCGGGCCCGCGCGCAGGGCGTCGGCGATCGTGGAGATGCCGGTCTGCGCGCTCGCCGCGGGCGCGAACAGGGTCGCCATGACCAGGACGAGGACGGCCAGCAGCAGCGCTGGGAGGCTTCGGGTCCGCAGGACGGCCTTCATGCTTCGAAGCTACCCGAAGCCTCCCGCAGTCGGGCGTACGGGCGGACCTACATGGCCCCGTATGCCTCGATCAGCTTCTCCACCGCCTTTCCGTACCGGCCGGTCAGCAGCAGGTGGTCGGCGTCGGCGAAGGGCTTCGCGACCGCCTCCGTCATCCGCTCGCCGGCCTTCTGCTGGACGAGCAGCCGCGCCTTGGCGACCAGCGCACGGCCGGCCCGGCCGGCACCCCTGCGCTCGGCCGCGGCGGCCGCCACGGCGAGGGCGTGCAGGGTGGCCGTACCGCCGCGCGGGACGCCGGTGAGCGTCGTGAGGCCCCAGCCGTAGGGGAACTGGGGGTCGTACGACGCGTCGCCCACGTTGACCGGCAGCTGGGACTCGGACTTCGGCCAGGTGACGGGGAGCTGTCCGGTGAAGGGGCGCGTGCCGTAGAGGACGTCGGCGACGCCCTCGCCCTCGGTGCCGGGCAGCCAGGAGGCCACGAGCGCGTCGATCCCGCCGAGGCGGTCGCCGATCAGCTGGGGACGGCCGGAGACGATCAGCACCGCGCACTTCATGGCCGCGCACACCTTGTCCACGGCCGCCTGGTCGGCGGCCGACAGCTCCAGGGAGTGCCCGTTGCCGACGTCGCCGACGCCCTCGGCGTACGGGGTCTCGCCGACCACGACCACGCCGACGTCGTAGCCGTCGGTCGGCGCGGAGGCGTCCCGGGAGTAGGTGACGTCCCCGCCGGCCTCGCGCATGCCCTGCAGGATGGTCGTGCCCCGGGTGTGGGTGCCGGACGCGCCCTGCCAGGTGAGGGTCCAGCCGCCCGTCTGGTTGCCGAGGTCGTCGGCGTCGGACCCGGCGACGTACACCTTCTCGCTCTTCCTGAGCGGCAGCAGCCCGCCGCTGTTCTTCAGCAGCACCTGCGACTCGGCGGCTGCCCGGCGGGCGACCGCCCGGTGGGCCGGGGAGCCGATGGCGGCGGCGCCGGACGTGTCGGCCCAGGGGTGCTCGAAGAGGCCGAGCTCGAACTTCCGGGTGAGGATGCGGGAGACGGCGTCGTCGATCCGCCGCTCGCTGATCCGGCCCGCCTTCACCTCGTCGACGAGCGTGGAGCTGAAGTCCTTGTAGGAGTACGGCACCATCATCATGTCGACGCCCGCGTCCACCGCCGTACGGACGTGGGCGGCGTAGTCGCCGGGGAGCTGGTCGATGGCGTTCCAGTCGCTGATGACGAAGCCGTCGAAGCCCATCCGGTCCTTGAGCACGCCGTTGATCATGTCGCCGCGGGCGTGCATCTTCACCGCGCCCCGGCCGTCGCCGGCGATGTCCAGGGAGGAGTACGACGGCATGACCGTGCCGACGCCCCGCCGGACGGCCGTCGCGTACGGCGCCAGGTGGATGTCCTCCAGCTGCCGCCGGGTCACCTTGGTGACGCCCTGGTCGATCGTGTAGGTGCCGGTGGTGGAGGAGCCGTACGCGGTGCCGCCGTCGCCGGCGAAGTGCTTGGCGGTGGCCAGCACCTTGTCGTCGCGGCTCAGGTCCCGGCCGTCGGCCCGGCCCTGCAGGCCCTGGATCACGGTCTCCATGGACTGCACGAGGGCCGGGTCCTCGCCGAAGGACTCGTAGGAGCGGCCCCAGCGTTCGTCGCGGCTCACGCACAGGCAGGGCGCGAAGTCCCAGGGGATGCCGGTGGCGCGGACCTCGGCGGCGGTCACCGCGCCGGTCTGCTCGGCGAGTTGGGGGTCGCGGCCGGCGCCGATGCCGATGTTGTGCGGCATGATCGTGGCGCCGGCCAGGTTGTTGTGGCCGTGGACCGCGTCGACGCCGTAGATCAGCGGGATCTGGAAGCGGGTCGCCCGGGCGCGGAGCTGGAAGCCGTCGATCATCCGCGCCCAGGCCTCGGGGGTGTTGGGCGTGGGCGTGGAGCCGCCGCCGGACAGCAGCGAGCCCAGGTCGTACGCGGCGATGTCACCCCCGCTGCCCACGGCGCCCCGTTCGGCCTGGGTCATCTGCCCGGCCTTTTCCTCCGGGGACATGCGGGAGAGCAGGTCGGCGACGCGCCTGCGCACCGGCAACTCGGCGTTCAGATACGGCAGTCCGTGTGCGTCGACGACGATCTGCGGGGTCTCGGCGGGTGCCTTGGCTCCGGTGACCGTGAGCTTCAGCGGGACGGTCTTCGCGGACGCGGCGGACCGGACCGTCCGGGTGGGCACCTCGATGGTCCGCGAGGCTCCGGACGCGGTGCCGGCCGGGAAGGTGAGGGTGCCGGAGACCGGGGAGTAGTCCCGGCCTGCGGTGGCGGTGCCGCCCTCGGTCGTGTACGTGACCGTCACCGGGTCGTCGACGGGCCGGTCGCCGGTGGTGGCCAGCGTGACCCTCACCCTGGCGGTGCCGCCCTCCCTGACCGGGTAGACGGGCGCGTCGGTGCTGACGGAGGCGCGCAGCGACTGGTCGGCCCTGCCGTACAGCTCGACGTCGTCCATGGCGAAGTCGCCCTTGGTGCCGGCCGGGAGCGTGACGGCGTACCCCCACATCCCGGTCAGTCCGAGGACGTGGTCGATGCCGCCGACGGGCTGGTAGTCGGTGCGGTAGACGAAGTCCGTGAAGGGGATCTCGATCTGCTTCCAGCCGGTGAAGTCGTCGGTGAAGGACGTCGTCCACAGTTCCGAGGCCTCGCCGTTCGCTCCGCCGTCCTTGATCTCGAAAGCGGTCTTCCGGCCGTCGTCCCGGCCCTGCCACCAGAAGCGGATGCCCTGGTACGCCGACCAGTCGTGGGCGGGCCGGTCGGCGGCGAAGTCGTGGGTGAAGCCGCCGTAGCCGCTGATGTCGTAGGTGCCGGTGAGGACCTTGGCGCCCTCCGGGGCGTCGGCGCGGTCGGTGAGGTGGAGGGCGGGCGGGTCGTCGGGGTCGCTCCCCCAGGTGAAGATGCCGTCGGCGGGCTGGGAGGCGAAGGGGACCTCGCCCTCGAAGCGGTCGACGGGGGCCGGCGCGGGGTCGTCGGCCGCGTGGGCGGCGGCCAGGGGCAGCAGGGCGGCGAGCAAGGCCCCGGAGACGAGCAGGGCGGTTCTTGGCATGGACCTTCCCTCGGCTGTCATGGTTCACTCATGGCTTAGATCACGCCGTGAGTTAACTAACGGCCCCCAGACCCGTCAAGACGCCGCGTCAGACTTTCCGGGAAGGGCGGCACAGCACGGGGAGAACCCCCTGCGCGGTCCGGCTCCTGGCCGGCCGCACTCCTCACCACGGCCGGCTCCACCGTGGCCGGCGCGGCGACGCGGCGATCCGCGACCACCCCGAGCAGGAAGCGGGTCCGACCACCCCGAGCAGAAGGCGGGTTGCCGTGCTGCGCTCCGGCCCCCTACGGCCCATGGTGGGAGTATGACCACACCGCAGGACCTGTTCCTCGTCAGCCTGGACGTTCCCCACGAGCAGCCCGTCGAGCAGGGGGACCTGTCACTGGCGCTCGCCGGGGCCGAGCTGGTCGACCTCCTCGGCGCCCGGGCGCTCACCCTGGAGGGCGGGCGGATCGTGCCGGGACCGGTGCTGACCACGGGCGACCGGCTGCTGGACGAGGCCGGGGCGGCCCTGGTGCGCAAGGAGCCGTACGAGGCGGTCGAGGACTGGCTGTGGCGGCGCGGGCAGGGGCTGGCCACGGCCTACCGGGACGTCCTGGAGTCCGAGGGACAGCTCACCGGGAAGCGCCGGCGCTGGCTCGCACTGCGCGACCGGGACGACCCCACGGCCGACACCCCGGCCCGCCGGCACGCGGCCGACCGGTGGTGGTCCCACGAGCCCGTCCTGGCGGGGCTCGCCTCCACCCTGGGCATCCCGGACGACCGCCCGGCCGCACCCGAGCCCGGCGACGAGGCTGTCGTCACCGTCCTGGTGGCGGTCGGCGACGCGGTGACCGAGCTGGCGGCGGTGCGCGAGCGGCGGCGGATCGAGAACGTGGCCTTCGACAACATCTGGCGGGCGCCCTGAGCCGCGTCACCGGAGGACGCCGTCGCCGCGGCCGGCCCGATCCGCAAGAAGGACCCTTCGGGCGGACGGCGGGAGTTTGACGACAGGGGCTAGCGGAGGAAGGGCGCCGACGACCCGCGGACCGGCTGGCCGATGCCCAGCAGGTTGCCCTCGCTGTCCCGGAACCAGGCACCCCGCTCGCCGCGCGCGCCCTTGCTCGGGTAGTTGCCCTCGATCTCGGCGATGCCGTCGCGGGTGCGGAGGCCGGGCACGTCGACCTCCTCGAAGACCACGCCCCGGCGCCGCAGCTCCGCCATCACCGCGTCGAGGTCGTCCACCTCGAAGGCCATCTGGGTGAAGGTGCCCGGCGAGGTGCCGGTGGAGCGGAACACGACGAAGTCCACGCCCGCGCATCGGTACAGCAGCCCGCCGGGGCGTTCGTCCACCGGCGCGAGGCCGAGCTTCTCGGCGTAGAAGCGCCGGGCCCGCTCCAGGTCGCCGGCCGGCAGCCGGGTCGCCACGCGGGCCCGGGACAGGAGGTCACTCGCCTGTGTGCTCATGCCTCCACTGTGGCTACTCGGCCGGCGTCACGCCCGCCCGCAGCAGCCCGTAGGTGCAGGCGTCTTCCAGGGCCTGCCAGGAGGCGGCGATGACGTTGTCGGCGACACCGACGGTCGACCACTCGCCGGAGCCGTCCGAGGTGGAGATCAGGACCCGGGTGGTGGAGGAGGTGCCGTGCTTGCCCTCCAGGATGCGGACCTTGTAGTCGACCAGCTCCAGCTTGGCGAGCTGCGGGTAGATCTTCTCCAGGGCCACCCGCAGGGCGCGGTCGAGGGCGTTGACGGGGCCGTTGCCCTCGGCCGTGGCGACGATCCGCTCGCTCTTGGCCCACAGCTTGACGGTCGCCTCGTTGGCGTGGGTGCCGTCGGGGCGGTCCTCGACGATGGCCCGCCAGGACTCCACCTCGAAGTACTTCAGCGGCCTGCCCTCGACCTCGGCGCGCAGCAGCAGTTCGAAGGAGGCGTCGGCGGCTTCGTACGTGTAGCCCTTCAGCTCGCGTTCCTTCACCCGCTCGACCACGCGGCCGACCAGCGCGCGGTCGCCGCCCAGGTCGATGCCGAGCTCCTTGCCCTTCAGCTCGATGGAGGCGCGGCCCGCCATGTCGGAGACCAGCATGCGCATGGTGTTGCCGACCAGCTCGGGGTCGATGTGCTGGTACAGGTCCGGGTCGACCTTGATGGCGGAGGCGTGCAGACCGGCCTTGTGCGCGAAGGCGGAGACACCGACGTACGGCTGGTGGGTGGACGGCGTGAGGTTGACGACCTCGGCGATGGCGTGCGAGATGCGGGTCGTCTCGCGGAGCTTGCCCTCGGGCAGCACCTTCTTGCCGTACTTCAGCTCCAGGGCCGCGACGACCGGGAAGAGGTTGGCGTTGCCGACGCGCTCGCCGTAGCCGTTGGCCGTGCACTGGACGTGGGTGGCGCCCCCGTCGACGGCGGCGAGGGTGTTGGCGACCGCACAGCCGGTGTCGTCCTGGGCGTGGATGCCGAGCCGGGCGCCGGTGTCGGCGAGGACGGTGGAGACGACGGCGTGGACCTGGGCGGGCAGCATGCCGCCGTTGGTGTCGCAGAGGATGACGACGTCCGCGCCCGCGTCCGAGGCCGTACGGACGACGGCCTTGGCGTACTCGGGGTTGGCGCGGTAGCCGTCGAAGAAGTGCTCGCAGTCCACGAAGACCCGGCGGCCCTGGTCCTTCAGGTACGAGACGGTGTCGCGGACCATCTCCAGGTTCTCGTCCAGGGTGGTGCGCAGCGCCAGTTCCACATGCCGGTCGTGGGACTTGGCGACCAGGGTGATCACCGGGGCGCCGGACCCCAGCAGGGCGTTGACCTGCGGGTCCTCGGCGGCTTTCGCCCCGGCGCGGCGGGTGGCGCCGAAGGCGACCAGTTGGGCGTGCTTGAAGTCGATCTCGGCCTGCGCGCGGGCGAAGAACTCGGTGTCGCGGGGGTTGGCGCCGGGCCAGCCGCCCTCGATGAAGCCCACGCCGAAGTCGTCCAGGTGCCGTGCGATGGCGAGCTTGTCCGCGACGGTGAGGTTGATGCCCTCGCGCTGCGCGCCGTCGCGCAGCGTGGTGTCGAAGACGTGGAACGAGTCGTCGAGCTCGCTGGTTGCCGTCTCGGTCATGGTCTCAAGGCTCCTGTTGTGGATCTTCGGTCTTACCGGAATGACCGGCTCCACCGTCCCCCCAATGGTCCCTCGCGCTCCGCTCCCGGCTGTGGGTGGGCCGGAAAACGAAAAAACCCCTCGCGGGTGCGAGAGGTCTGCGCGCGGGTCGAGGACGACGGTGGCCACCCGCACCTGGTCGTACAAGGTGGTCACTGCGGACCGGCGCGCCTGCTGCCCATAATCATGGCGAACGAGAGCACGGGGGCAGTCTGGCACAGCCCGGCCCCCGGCTCACCGGTCGTCTCAGGATGCGGGCGTCAAGGTGGACTCCCCGGAGCCGGCTCCGGCTTCCCGACCGGCCCTCGCCCGGCTCAGGTCCAGGTCCTTGGTCTCCCGCATGGTGACGTACACCACAAGGGATACGGCGGCACAGCCCGCCACGTACCAGTAGAAGCCGGACTCGATCCCGGCCTTCTTGAACCACAGGGCGATGTACTCGGCGGTGCCGCCGAACAGGGCGTTGGCGAGGGCGTACGGCAGGGCGACGCCGAGCGCGCGGACGCCCGTCGGGAACAGCTCGGCCTTCACACAGGCGTTGATCGAGGTGTAGCCCGTGACGACGACCAGCGCCAGCAGGGCGAGTCCGAGGGCCGGCCAGTAGCCGTCCGCGTGCCTGAGCAGGGTCATGACTGGCACGGTGAGGAGGGTGGAGCCGACCGCGAAGGTGATCAGCAGGGGGCGCCGGCCGATCCGGTCGGACAGGGCGCCCGCGAGGGGCTGCAGGCAGGCGAAGACGATCAGCGCGGTGAAGGAGACGAGCGTCGCCGTCTGCTTGGACAGGCCGGCCGAGTTGGACAGGTACTTGGTCAGATAGGTGGTGTACGTGTAGTACGCGACGGTGCCGCCCATGGTCAGGGCGATGACCAGGAACGCCTCCCGCCTGTGCGCCCACAGGGCGCGCAGCGTGCCGCGCTCCTCGGCGTGCGAGTCGTCCTCCTCGTACACCTCGGTCTCCAGCATGCTGCGCCGCAGATAGAAGATGACGGCCGCGCCGAGCGCACCGACGACGAACGGGATGCGCCAGCCGTAGCTGTGCAGCGCGCTGTCCGACATGGTGCGCTGCAGGACGATCAGCAGGCCGAGGCCGGCGATCTGGCCGGCGGTCATGGAGACGTACTGGAAGCTGGAGGCGAACCCGCGCCTCCTGGGGTCCGAGGCCTCGGTCAGATAGGTGGCGCTGGCCGCGTACTCGCCGCCCACCGACAGGCCCTGCAGCAGGCGGGCGACGAGCAGCACGAGCGCGCCGCCGTACCCGGCGACCGCGTAGGTCGGGGCGACGGCGATGAGGATCGCCGACGCCGACATCAGCGTGACGGTCAGCGTCAGCGCCGCCTTGCGGCCCTTGCGGTCCCCGACCCGGCCGAGCAGCCAGCCGCCCACGGGCCGCATGAAGAACCCGACGGCGAAGATGCCGGCGGTGTTCATCAGCTGGGCGGTGGGATTGCCGCTCGGGAAGAACGCGCCGGCGAAGTAGGTGGCGAAGCTCGCGTACACGAACCAGTCGAACCACTCGACCATGTTGCCCGCCGAACCGACCCAGATCTTCTTCCAGTGTTGTCGTCCCATGCGGCGGTACATGCCCGGCGACGGAGGAAACGATTCCTTTACCCAGTAGGGGTGTTGGGGCCGGGGCCGGGACCGGCTCAGCGGCGGATGAGGCCGAGGTCGGTGGCGGTGGCGACGGCGGCGGTGCGGGATTCGACGCCGAGCTTGGCGTAGACCCGGGCCAGATGGGACTTGACGGTGCCCTCGGTGAGGTGCAGCCGGGCGCCGATCGCCTGGTTGGACAGGCCCTCGGCGACCAGGGTGAGGACCTCGGTCTCGCGCCGGGTCAGGGCGGTCGCGGGGGCGCGCAGCCGGTCCAGGAGCCGGTCGGCGACCACGGGGGCGAGGATGGTGCGGCCGGCCGCGGCGGTGCGCACGGCCGCGGCCAGGTCCTCGGGCGGGGCGTCCTTGAGGAGGTAGCCGGTGGCCCCGGCCTCGATGGCGGCCAGGGTGTCGGCGTCGGTGTCGTACGTCGTCACGATCAGGACGCGGGGAGCACCCGGGCGAGCGGTGATGGCGGCGGTGGCCTCGGCGCCGTTCATGCCCCTGCCGAACCGGAGGTCCATCAGGACGACGTCGATCCCGCCCGCGGCGGCCCGGGCCACGGCGTCCTCGGCGGTGGCCGCCTCGGCCACCACCGTCATACCGGCCTCGGTCTCCAGCACGGCACGCAGCCCGGCCCGCACCACCGGGTGGTCGTCGGCGAGGAGCAGTCGGATGGGGGACTCGGTCACGGGCGGGCCTCGGGTTCGGGGTGGGTGCGGACAGGGGTACGGGGGCCGGCGGCGGGGCCGAGGGGGGAAGCGGTCCGGGGGACCGGGTCCGCGGGGAAAGCGGCGGTCAGCGCGGTACCGCGGCCGGGGGCGGAGTCGAGCGTCAGGGTGCCGCCGAGGCTGTGGATCCGGGTGCGCATGGCCATCAGGCCGAAGCCGCCGCTCTGCGGGTCGGGTTCGGGCAGGCGCGAGGGGTCGAACCCGGTGCCGTCGTCGGTGATGTGTACGGCGACCTGGCCGGCCGGATGGCCGAGGGTGACCTCGGCGGTGGTGGCGCCGGCGTGACGGACCGTGTTGGCGAGGGCCGACTGGGCCGTGCGCAGCAGGGCGACCTCCTGGGCGGTGGGCAGCGGCCGCGGGTCGCCGGTGAGGCGGAAGCGGACCGCGATCCCGTGCCGGGCGGCGGTCGTCGCGCACAGCCGCTCCAGCGCGTCGGCCAGGCTGCTGCCGTCCAGGGCGGGCGGGGTGAGGGCGGCGACGAAGCGGCGGGCCTCGGCGAGGTTGTCCACGGACGCCTGCCGGGCCTGGCCGACGAAGCGAGCGGCGTTCTCCGGCGCCTGGGGCAGGGCGCGTTCCGCGGCGCGCAGCAGCAACTGGATGCTGGTCAGGCCCTGGGCGAGGGTGTCGTGGATCTCCCGGGCCAGCCGCTCCCGCTCGGCGAGCACCCCGGCCGTGTGCTGGGCCTCGGCCAGGTCGGCGCGGGTGGCGGTGAGTTCCTCGATCAGCCGGCGGCGCTGTTCGCTCTCCCGGTACAGGGCCTGGTAGCCCCACACCACGGCCACCGCGACGGCGGCGCCGAGCGCCGGGCCGATGGCCATGGCGGGGGCGAAGGAGCCGGTGTGGACGGCGTAGGCGCCGATCGCGGCGAGCGCGGTGCCGGCCACGGCGGCGAGCGCGGTGCGGCGCGCCAGCAGGTGCAGCTGGAGGAAGTACAGCGGGAAGGCGACCCAGACCCCGTCGGCGGACAGGGCCAGCAGCACCAGCCACATCGCGCCCACGGCGGCCAGCCAGCGGGCGGCGGCCGGGCGCGAGGCGCGGACGCGGGGCAGCGCCGGCCCGGCCCCGTACACCGCCGCGCAGGCCGCGGCGGCGGCGACGATCCACCCGGGGTGCGGCAGGCCGTCGGCGAGGGCCCGGACGGCGGCCAGCACCAGCAGGCCGGCGATCAGCAGGTGCAGGCACCAGGCCAGGGTCCGGGTGGTCGGGGTCACGGAGGGAGTGTTCGCGTTCACGGTCCCTCCAGACTAAGGAGGCGGGCGGCGGGCGGGCCTCTGTCGAAAGTTGGAAGCCGCACGCCCCCTTTCGGTCCGGGAAGTGCGGTCCCCCGCCAGATGTCCGTGCGGGGGTGCGGCGGCGACGGTGGAGGCAGACCGTTTCCCGCGCAGAGAGCAGGCCGAGCCGTGTTCGTCGCCTTCCGAGACCTGAAGTTCGCCAAGGGCCGCTTCGCCCTGATGGGCACGGTGATCGTACTGATCACCCTGCTGGTCGGGCTGCTGTCCGGGCTGACCGCCGGGCTCGGCCGGCAGAACACCTCCGCGATCACCTCGCTGCCCGCCGACCGGATCGCCTTCGCCGCGCCCGGCGGCGGGCAGGACCTGGCGTACGCGGACTCCACGGTCACCGAGCGGCAGTGGCGGCGGTGGGCCCGCACGCCGGGCGTCCGCAGCGCCGAACCGCTGGGCATCACCATCACCAGGGCCACCGCCGGGACCAGGAGTACCGGGGTGTCCGCCTTCGGCGTGCGGCCCGGCTCGCCACTGGCTCCCGACGGCGGCCGGATCGGGGACGGTTCGGCGGTGCTGTCCGCCCCTGCCGCCGACCGCCTCCGGCTGCGGACCGGCGACACCTTCGCCCTGGCCGGGCGGAGGCTGACCGTGGCCGCCGTACGGGGTGACGCCTTCTTCAGCCACACCCCGGTGATCTGGATCAGCCTCGGCGCCTGGGGGAGGACCGCGCCTCCGGCCGGCCCCGGCACCGGCCCCACCGCGACCGTGATCGCCCTCGACACCGCCCCCGGCACCGACGTACGGGCCGCCGACCGGGCCGCGCGCACCCGGACCGTCACCCGGGACGCCTCGCTGTCCGCGATCGGCTCCTACACCTCCGAGAACGGCTCGCTCCAGCTGATGCGCGGCCTTCTGTTCGCCATCTCCGCCCTGGTCATCGGCGCGTTCTTCACCGTGTGGACGATCCAGCGCGGTGCCGACGTCGCCGTGCTCAAGGCGCTCGGCGCGCCCACTGCCACCCTCCTGAAGGACGCGCTCGGGCAGGCGCTCGTCCTGCTGACCGGCGGCACCCTGGCCGGCACCGGCATCGCGGCGGCGCTCGGTGCCGTGATCGCCGGGGGCGCGGTGCCGTTCCTGCTGACGCCCTCGACCGTGGTGCTGCCGGCCGTCGTGATGATCGTCCTCGGGGCGCTCGGGGCCGCGCTGTCGATCCGCCGCATCACCTCCGTCGACCCGCTGACCGCCCTGGGGAGCGCCCGATGAGCCTGAACCTGACCGGTGTCACCCTCACCTATCCGGACGGCGAGGACCGGCTGACCGCCCTCGACCAGGTCACCCTGGACGTCCCGAAGGGCACCCTGACCGCGGTGGCCGGGCCCTCCGGCTCGGGCAAGTCCAGTCTGCTCGCGGTCGCCGCCACGCTGGTGACGCCCGACTGCGGCAGCGTCACCGTCGACGGCACGAGCACGACCGGGATGAGCCGCCGCGCACGCACGGATCTGCGCCGCCGCTCGGTCGGCATCGTCTTCCAGCAGCCGAACCTGCTGGCCTCGCTGACCGCTGTGGAACAGCTCCAGGTCATGGCGCAGATCGACGGCCGGCGCCCGGCCCGGGCCCGCGGCCGGGCGATGGAGCTGCTGGCCGCGGTGGGCCTGGCCGCCCAGGCCGGGCGGCGCCCGCACCAGCTCTCCGGTGGGCAGCGGCAGCGCGTGAACATCGCCCGCGCCCTGATGAACGATCCCGCTGTGCTGCTCGTCGACGAGCCGACCAGCGCCCTGGACCACGAACGCGGGGCCGCCGTCATCGACCTGCTCGCCCGGCTCACCCACGAGCGGGGCACGGCCACGGTCCTGGTCACCCACGACCGCACCCATCTCGCCGCCGCCGACCAGGTCGCCGAGGTGGAGGACGGCCGGCTGACCCGGTGCGCGCTCAGGCCCCCGGCACCAGCAGCGAATCGGCGATGAACTCCCGTACGTGGCCCATGACCTGCTCCCGGTTCGTCCCCCGCAGGCCCACGGCCACATGGATGGAGAAGCCGTCGAGGAGCGCGCGCAGGCGGGCGGCGAACCGGTCGGCGTCGACGGGGCGGAACTGGCCGCGGGAGATGCCCTCGGCGAGCAGGGCGACCAGGTCCCGGTGCCAGGCGCCCTCGATGGCGGCCTGCCGTTCGCGAGCGTCGTCGTCGGCGTTCTGCGAGCGGTTCCAGACCTCCAGCCACAGGGTCCAGTGCGGATCGCGGTGGCCGTCGGGGACGTACAGGTCGACGTAGGCGGCGAGGCGCTCCCGGGCGCTTCCGGAGCCGGTGAGCAGCCGGCCCCGCTCCGCGCCGAGCCGCCCCTCGCTCCACTCCAGGGCCTGCAGCAGCAGCTCGTCCTTGGAGTGGAAGTAGTAGAGGAGATGGCCGCTGCTCATGCCGACCTCGCGGCCCAGCGCCGCCATGGTGAGCTTCTCCAGACCGCGCTCGGCGATCATGTCCATGGCGGCGGCGAGGACCTCCTCGCGCGGCGGCGCGTTCTTCCGCGCCCGTGCCGCACCGGCCATCCCTGACTCTCCTCGATGCTCATGCCTTCGGCTGCTGCTGGGTGATGCAGTGGATGCCGCCCCCACCCGCAAAGATCGTACGCGCGTCCACCAGGGTGACCGTCCGCTCCGGGAACAGACGGCGGAAGATCCCGGCGGCGATCTCGTCGCGGGGGTCGTCGAAGCCGCACAGCACGACGCCGCCGTTGCAGAGGTAGTGGTTGATGTAGGAGTAGTCGGCCCAGTGGCCGTCGGCCTCCAGGACGGTCGGGGCCGGTACCTCCACGACCTCCAGCCTGCGGCCCCGGGCGTCGGTCGCCGACTTCAGCAGGCCGATGACCTCCTTGGTGACCTCGTGGTCGGGGTGGGCCGGGTCCGGCTGGTGGTGGGCGACGACGACACCGGGGCGGGCGAAGGCGGCGACGATGTCGACGTGGCCGAGGGTGCCGAAGCCGTAGGGCGGGTAGTCGCCGGTCAGGCCGCGCGGCAGCCAGATCGCCTTGCTGGTGCCGAGGTGGGCGTGGATCTCGGCCTCGACCTCCGCCTTGGACCAGTGCGGGTTGCGCTCGGGGCCGAGCTGGACGGTCTCGGTGAGCAGCACGGTGCCCTCGCCGTCGACGTGGATCGCGCCGCCCTCGTTGACCAGCTTCGAGGCGTACGTCTTCGCGCCCGCGAGATCGGAGACATACGCGGCGATCTTGGAGTCGTGCTCCCAGCGGGCCCAGTCCTGCGCGCCCCAGCCGTTGAACGTCCAGTCCACGGCGGCCAGTCGCCCGCGTCCGTCGGTGAGGAAGGTGGGCCCGATGTCCCGCATCCAGGCGTCGTCCAGCTCGCGCTCGACCGTGGCGATGCCGGGGCCGAGCAGCGCCTCGGCGTCCGCCGACTGCCCGGGGCCGCACACGACCGTCACCGGTTCGAAGCGCAGGACGGCGCGGGCCACCGAGGCCCAGGCCGTGCGGGAGAGGCGGAGGTCTTCGGGGTCGTCGAAGGTGGGGTTGGGGCCCGGCCACGCCATCCAGGTGCGCTCGTGCGGGGTCCACTCGGCGGGCATGCGGAAGCCGTCGGCGGCGGGGGTGGTCATGTGAGATCCCTGAGGGTTAGAGGAAGTAGAGGCGGTTGAGGGAGACGGAGTCGGCGGGCTCGGAGCTGAGCGGTTCGCCGTCGAGGGTGACCAGGCCGGTGCGCCGGTCGACGTCGACGGCCCCGATACGGGCGTTCAGCCGCAGGTCCGCGGGGCCGATACCGCGGGTGCCGCGCACGGCGACCCGGCGCCGCCGGGTGGGCATCCGGTCGTTGCCCTGGTCGACGGCCGCCTGGGCGACGAACGCGACCGAGATGTCGGCGGCCGTGCTGCCGTACGCGCCGAACTGCGGCCCCAGCACGAGGGGTTCGCAGGTGTCGGTGGCCGCGTTGGGATCGCCGACCACGCCGTAGGCCGGGAAGCCGGACTTGAGGACGAGCTGCGGCTTGGCGCCGAAGTACTCCGG
Organism: Streptomyces durhamensis; assembly: GCF_000725475.1. Lineage (NCBI taxonomy): Bacteria > Bacillati > Actinomycetota > Actinomycetes > Kitasatosporales > Streptomycetaceae > Streptomyces > Streptomyces durhamensis. The sequence goes on along the minus strand of NZ_JNXR01000014.1, from coordinate 19,897 downwards.
GCGCCACAGCACGATGTCGGCGAGCTTGCCGGTCTCGATCGAGCCGACCTCGTGGGAGAGGCCGTGGGCGATGGCCGGGTTGATCGTCAGCTTGGCCATGTAGCGCAGGACGCGGGCGTTGTCGTCGCCCTCGCCGTCGCCTTCCATGGGCCCCAGCTCGGCCTTCATCTTGCCGGCCATGGCGAACGTACGGCGGACCGTCTCACCGGCGCGGCCCATGCCCTGGGCGTCGGAGGAGGTGATGCCGATCGCGCCCAGGTCGTGCAGCACGTCCTCGGCGCCCATCGTGCCCGCCCGGATGCGGTCGCGGGCCATGGCCGCGTCGCCGGGCAGGTCGGGCTTGAGGTCGTGGACGGAGACGATCATGCCGTAGTGCTCAGCGACCGCGTCCCGGCCGAAGGGCAGGGTGGGGTTGGTGGAGGAGCCGATGACGTTCGGGACACCGGCCATCTTCAGCACGTTGGGTACGTGTCCGCCGCCGCAGCCCTCGATGTGGAAGGCGTGGATCGTGCGGCCTTCGAGGACGCGAAGGGTGTCCTCGACCGACAGGCACTCGTTCAGGCCGTCGCTATGCAGGGCCACCTGGACGTCGTGCTCCTCGGCCACCCGCAGCGCCGTGTCCAGGGCGCGGGTGTGGGCGCCCATGTCCTCGTGCACCTTGAAGCCGGAGGCGCCGCCCTCGGCCAGGGCCTCGACGAGGGGCGCGTCGTGGGAGGACGAACCGCGGCCTAGGAAGCCGATGTTGACCGGCCAGGCGTCGAAGGCGTTGAAGGCGTGGCGCAGCGCCCAGGGCGAGTTGACGCCGACGCCCCACACCGGACCGAACTCCTGCCCGATGACCGTGGTCACGCCGGAGGCGAGGGAGGCCTCCATGATGCGCGGCGACAGCAGGTGGACGTGCGTGTCGACGGCCCCGGCGGTGGCGATCAGTCCCTCGCCGGAGACGATGGAGGTGCCGGTGCCGACGACGACGTCCACGCCGTCCAGGGTGTCGGGATTGCCGGCGCGCCCGATGCCGCAGATCCGGCCCTCCCGGATGCCGATGGAGACCTTGCGGATGCCCTGCGCCGCGTCGATCACGACGACGTTGCTGATGACGACGTCACAGGTCTCGCGGACGGCGGCGGCCTTCAGGTGCAGTCCGTCGCGGGCGGTCTTGCCGAAGCCGGCCAGGAACTCGTCGCCGTACCGCTGGGAGTCGGACTCGACGCGGACGGTCAGGCCCGAGTCGCCGAGGCGGATGCGGTCGCCGGCGCGGGGGCCGTGGGTGGCCGCGTAGGCGTGCGGGTCGACGTGGATCGCCCGGCTCACCTCTCGTCCCTTCGAGCGGCTCATCGCTCCTCGCCTCCTTCCGGCGTGCTGACGTGGGTGACTCCGAGGTAGCCGCAGGCGGCGGCCCGGCGCAGGGCCTCGTCCTTCGCGCCCGGCGCGTCCAGCGGCCCGTCGACCAGTCCGGCGAATCCGATCGCGATCCGGTCACCGCCGATGGGCACGAGACCGACCTCCTCGGACTCTCCCGGCCCGAACCGCACGGACGATCCGGCGGGTACGGCCAGCCGCATGCCGTAGGCGGCCGCGCGGTCGAAGTCGAGCCGCGGGTTGGCCTCGAAGAAATGGAAGTGGGAGGTGACCGAGACCGGCACGGTCGCGGTGTTGGTGACCGGCAGCCGGACGACCGGCCCGGGGTCGGCGTGCTGGGGTCCGGGCAGCAGCGCGCCCGGTGCGTCCTCGCCGAGGCCGCCGCCGATGGGGTCGCAGACCACCGCGAGCCGGGAGCCGTCGTCGAAGACCGCCTCGACCATCACCTCGGTGACGACGTCGGCGACGCCCGGCAGCACGTCCTCGGGACCGAGCACGGACCGGGCCGCCTCGATGGCCTCCGCGAGCCGCCTGCCGTCGCGTGCGGCCTCGCACACGGTGTCCGCGATCAGCGCGGTGGCCTCCGGCACGTTCAGCCTCAGGCCGCGCGCCCGGCGGGCCCGGGCCAGCTCGGCGGCTCCGAACAGCAGCAGCCGGTCACGTTCCGTGGGGGTCAGTCTCACGTCGCGGCACCTCCTTGCCTTCCGCACTTTAGAACATCACTCTAAACACAGAATTCATGAAACAGAAGAATTGACCGGCGGGGAGGCTTCACGTCACATTGAACGTCGCTCAAAACTCTCAGGCGGCGTCGAAGGAGACCAGCCATGCCGATAGAACAGCGCGGAGTCGACACCATCCCGGACGAGGAGCGGACCAGCGGTCCGCGCGACCTCGTCTCGATCCTGCTCGGCTCCAACCTCTGCCTCGGAGTGATCATCTTCGGCTGGCTGCCGCCGTCCTTCGGGCTCGGCTGGTGGGCGTCGGTGAGCTCCGTCCTGGCGGGCACGGTCGTCGGCACCCTCTTCACCGCACCCCTCGCGCTGGTCTCCCTGCGCACCGCGACCAACCTCTCCACGTCCTCCGGCGCCCAGTTCGGGGTGCGCGGCCGGCTGGTCGGCTCGGTGGTCGGCCTGCTGCTGGCCCTCGGGTACACCGCGCTGACCGTGTGGATCGGCGGCGACGTGATGCTGAGCGTGCTCGGCCGGCTGTTCGGGCTGCCCGCGGACGGGGTGTCGTACGCCGTCGTCTACGCGGTGCTCGCCACGGCGACCGTCGCCGGCGCGGTGTACGGCTACCGGGTGCTGCTCGCGATGTCCAAGGTGCTGGCGATCGGCATGACGGCCCTGCTGCTGCTGGGTGTCTTCGCCTACGCCCCGCACTTCAGCACCGCCGCGCTGCCGGGCACGGGCGGATATCTGCTCGGCTCCTTCTGGCCGACCTGGTTCCTGGCCGCCGTGGCCGCGGGCCTGTCCGGACCCATCGCCTTCATCACGCTGCTCGGCGACTACACCCGCTACATCTCGCCGTCCCGGTACTCCAGCCGCCGCGTGCTGCACGCCACCTGGCTCGGCCTGGTCCTCGGCCTGCTGGTGCCGCAGCTGTTCGGCACGTTCACCGCGTACGCGGCCCACGCGGCGCTCGACTACGCCGGTCCGCTGGTGTCGGCCTCCCCCGCCTGGTACCTGGTCCCGCTGCTGCTGTCCGCCTCGGCCGGCTCGGTCGGCAACGCGGGCCTGATGCTGTACTCGATGGGCCTCGACCTGGACGCCATCCTGCCGAGGGCCTCCCGCGCCCGCGCCACCTACACGGTCGCCGTCGTCGCCACCGCCTGCGTCTTCGCCGGCCACTACGCCTGGAACGCGCAGTCCGCGATGACGTCCTTCGTGCTGCTGCTCACCGCCATCGGCACCCCGTGGGCCGTCATCACCCTCATCGGCTTCGCCCGCTGTCGCGGGGTCTACGACGCCGACGCCCTGCAGGTCTTCAACCGCCGTTCACAGGGCGGGATCTACTGGTACCGGGCGGGCTGGAACCTCCGGGCGGCCGTGTCCTGGGCGGTGGGTGCCGGGGTCGGCCTGCTCGCGGTGTCCCTGCCGTCGTACCAGGGCCCGCTCCTGCGCCTGACCGGCGGGGTGGACTGCAGCTTCCTGCTGTCGGGGCTCGTGGGTGGCGCGGTGTACGTGTCGCTGACGCTCGCCGAGCGCCGCGAAGGGGCGCGGGGAACTGCGCGATCGGCCACAACGGCCCCGCAGACGCCCGACGCCCCTTCGCGGCAATTCGAACCGCGCTCTTAACCGACCTTGTGCATCCAGCCGTGCTTGTCCTCCGTCATGCCGCGCTGCAGACCGAGGAGGGCCTCGCGCAGGCGGACGGTGACCGCGCCGGGGGCGCCGTCGCCGTGGGTCCAGGCGTCCGTCTTGGTCTTGACGTGACCGATGGGCGTGACCACGGCCGCGGTGCCGCAGGCGAAGACCTCGGTGAGGGCGCCGGAGGCGGCGTCCTCACGCCACTGCTGGAGGGTGATGACCCCTTCCTCGGCCTTGTAGCCGAGGTCGCGGGCGACCTGGAGCAGGGAGTCGCGGGTGATGCCCTCCAGGATCGAGCCGGTGAGCTCCGGGGTGACGATCCGGTCGCCGTAGACGAAGGCGACGTTCATGCTGCCGCTCTCCTCGACCTTGGTGCGGGAGACCGCGTCGAGGTAGACGACCTGGTCGCAGCCGTGTGCGGCGGCCTCGGCCTGCGGCAGCAGGGAGGCGGCGTAGTTGCCGCCGGTCTTGGCGTCGCCGGTGCCGCCCGGGACGGCGCGGACGTGGTCCTCGGAGACCCAGATGGTGACCGGCTTCACGCCGCCCGCGAAGTAGGCGCCGGACGGGGAGGCGATCAGCATGAACAGGTACTCGTTCGCCGGGTGGACACCGAGCGCGGCCTCCGTGGCGAACATGAACGGGCGCAGGTAGAGGGACTCCTCGCCGCCGTGCGGCGGGACCCAGCCGGCGTCCTGGGTGAGCAGCGCGTCCAGCGCGGCGATGAACAGCTCCTCGGGCAGCTCGGCCATGGCCATGCGGCGGGCGGAGTTGCGGAAGCGGCGGGCGTTGGCCTCGGGGCGGAAGACCGCGATCGAGCCGTCGGGCTGCCGGTAGGCCTTCAGGCCCTCGAAGATCTCCTGGCCGTAGTGCAGGACGTGGGTGGAGGGGTCGAGGGAGATCGGGCCGTACGGAACGAGCTGGGCGTCGTGCCAGCCGCGGCCCTCGGTCCACCTGATGGTCACCATGTGGTCGGTGAAGTGGCGGCCGAATCCGGGGTTGGCCAGGATCGCCTCGCGCTCCGCGGCGGCGAGCGGGTGGGCGGAGGGCTTGAGCTCGATCGTGGGCGTCGTCATGAGTGGTTGTCCTTCACCGGTTGTAGTGACAGGCCGCAGACACGCCCGCACGACCGGTGGCCAGTGTTAGGACGTCCGAGCTTTCCCTCATACCGCGGCTCCGCGTTCGATTATCGCGCGGAGCCAGCGGTGGACGGAACCAGGGTGAAAGCGGCCCAGGGGTTGATGGTGGCACCCGGCGAGGCACAGGAAAAGCCGCCGGGTGCGGCAGCGACCCGGCGGCTTGTGGGGAGGGGGTGCCGGGTCAGCCGGCTACTCGTGCGGCGAGCGCGTCGCCGATCTGCGCGGTGCTGCGGGCGCCCAGCGAGGCGCGCTCGGTGAGGTCGGCGGCGACCGCGGCTTCGATGCGGTCGGCCTCGCCGTCGTAGCCGAGGTGGCGCAGCAGCAGGGCGACGGACAGGACCGTGGCGGTGGGGTCGGCCTTGCCCTGCCCGGCGATGTCCGGGGCCGAGCCGTGGACCGGCTCGAACATGGACGGGAACGCGCCGCTGGGGTTGATGTTGCCGGAGGCGGCCACGCCGATGCCGCCGGAGACGGCCGCGGCGAGGTCGGTGATGATGTCGCCGAAGAGGTTGTCGGTGACGATGACGTCGAACCGGCCCGGGTCGGTGACCAGGTAGATCGTGGCCGCGTCGACGTGGATGTAGTCGGTGGTGACCTCGGGGAACTCCTGGGCCACCTTGTTGAAGACGTTCGTCCACAGGTGCCCGGCGAAGGCCAGCACGTTGTTCTTGTGGACCAGCGTGAGCTTCTTGCGCGGGCGGGCCTGGGCGCGGGCGAAGGCGTCGCGGACCACGCGCTCGACACCGTAGGCCGTGTTGACGGACACCTCGGTGGCGACCTCGTGCTCGGTGCCCTTGCGGATGGTGCCGCCGTTGCCCGTGTACGGGCCCTCGGTGCCCTCGCGGACGACGACGAAGTCGATCTGCGGCTGGCCGGCGAGCGGCGTGGCGACGCCGGGCAGCAGCTTCGACGGGCGGAGGTTGACGTGGTGGTCGAAGGCGAAGCGGAGCTTGAGCAGGAAGCCGCGCTCCAGGACGCCGGACGGCACCGACGGGTCGCCGATGGCGCCGAGCAGGATGGCGTCGTGCCGCTTCAGCGCGTCGAGGTCGGCGTCGGTGAGGGTCTCACCCGTGGCGTGGTAGCGCCGGGCGCCGAAGTCGTACTCCTTGGTCTCCAGCTTCACATCCTGCGGCAGGACTGCGGAGAGGATCTTGAGACCTTCGGACACGACCTCCTGGCCGATGCCGTCACCCGGGATCACTGCGAGATTGAGGCTGCGAGACATGCGGGCACCCTACTCCTCGTCCCAGGTACTGACATGACCCTTCCGCCATTCGGACACCCGGACGGGTGTCCTCCGGCGGGCGGGTTCAGTGGCCGGTCTCGCCGCCGTTGTCACGGCGGTCGAGGGCGCGCTGGAGGGCGGCGGCGGCGTTCTTGCGGTCGGACTCGCTCGTGCGGGACGCGTGGCGGACTCGGCGGCGGATGGTCGTCTCGGCCATGGAAATCGTCTCCTTCGGCAAACGTGGAGCACGCGGAGGGGCAGGGAGACGCCGGAGAGGCGGCGAGCGACGGCCGCAGGGGTTACCTGCACAGGGCCCGGCTCACGACCGCCATTCGCTGGATCGAGCGAGACGTTCGGCTCCTACAAAAGTAAGGGAGTCTCCCGCTTCTGTCTGCACAATTACTCGGACTTCCTACTATCTGAGACGGCAGGCCGGGTCACACCGCTCTGACCTGGGCTTGCGTGCGTTCGGGGGTGGGCGTTCCGAGGGAACGCAGAGTGCGGATCAAGGCCCGTACGGCGGTGGTGGTGGCCAGTTCCGAGGTGGTGACGTAGCCGACGGAGCGGTGGGGGCGGTCCGGCCCGAGGTCGGTGATCTCCACGGCGGGCGGCGCACCGGTGAGGGAGAGCGCGGGCATGATCGCCATGCCGAGCCCGCTGCCCACCATCGACAGCACCGCACCGTCGTCCTCGGCGCTGACGGTCGCCGCCGGGATCCAGTCCTGGGCGGCCCACCAGGCACGCGTGTAGGAGCCGCAGTTCTCCGCCCAGTCGACGAGCGGGAGGGCGCGCGGGTCCCGGTGCCCCGCCGGATGGACCAGGGAGTACGGCTCCTGGAACAGCACCCCGCCGACCAGTCCGGCCGGCGGCGGCCCGCTCAGGGTGGCGATCCCGAGGTCGGCCCGTCCCGCGGCGACCTCTCCCGCGGTGCCCGCGCCCAGTTCGCGTACGACGGTGACGGTCACCTCGATACCGGGGTGCCGCTCGGCGAGCCGTTCCAGGGCGGGCGGCAGCAGATGCAGGGCCGCGCTGCGGAAGGCGGCGATCCGCAGCGGTCCGCAGCTCTCACCGGTGTCCGCGTCGCGGACGTCGGCGGCCAGGGCCTGAAGCATCCGCAGCACCCGCCGCGCATGGGCCGCGGCCCGCTCTCCCGCGGACGTCGGCCGGGCACCGAACCGCCCGCGCTCGAACAGCACCACGCCCAGCTTCCGCTCGATCCCCCGCACGGCGTGGGAGACGGCCGACTGGGTGGCCCCGAGCCGGACGGCCGCGGCGGAGAACCCGCCCTCGTCGGCCACCGCGACCAGGATCCTCAGTTCCTGCGGGGCAAGGTCGGCTGCTGTCACTCGGGGGCTCCCACCTGCGTGTATGAGGGCGCTTCATGGATCGGCGCGTTCCATGAGCCCAACCCCCTGCCCGGCCCCGGCATTCCTCCCTAGCGTTCCCCGCATGACCGAGATCGCGCTCACCGTGCAGCAGACCGCCCGCCCCACCGGCTTCCCCACCGCGGACCACTTCCGCTTCGCCGAGTCCCCGGTGCCCGAACCGGCGCCCGGCACGGCCCTGGTGGAGAACCTCTACTGGTCGGTGGACCCGTACCACCGCGAGATGATGGACGGCGACTTCGCCCTCCATGCCCCGCTGGAGGGCCGCACCCTCGGCCGTGTCCTCGCCTCGCGCACACCGGACCTGCCCGAGGGTGAGGTCGTCTTCCACCGCCAGGGCTGGCGCACGCACTCCGTGGTCCGCCCGGAGGAGGTCAGACGGCTCCCCCACCACCCCGGCGTCCCGTTGTCGGCGTACCTGAGCGTGCTGGGCGGCACCGGCCTGACCGCGTACGTCGCCCTGACCCGGATCGCCCGGCTGCGCGAGGGCGAGGACGTGTTCGTCTCCGGCGCGGCCGGCGGGGTCGGCACGGCGACCGGACGCTTCGCCCGGCTGCTCGGCGCGGGACGCGTGATCGGCAGCGCGGGCGGCCCCGCGAAGGTGGCGTACCTGACGGAACAGGCCGGTTACGACAGCGCCTTCGACTACCGCGCGGCACCGGTCGCCGACCTGCTGGCCGAGGCCGCCCCGACCGGCATCGACGTCTTCGTGGACAACGTCGGCGGCGACCAGCTCGGCGCGGCGATCGGCGCGCTGCGCGAGCGGGGCCGGGTGGTGCGGGTCGGCACGATCAGCCAGTACAACACCCCAAAGGCCCCGCCGGTCGTCTTCGACCACGCCGCCGTCGTGGAGAAGAGCCTGCGCATCGAGGGCTTCCTGGTGAGCGGCCACCGGGACGCGCAGGACGAGCTGTACGACTTCGCCGTACCGCATCTGCGCAGCGGGGCGCTGACGGCGGACGAGACGGTGGTCGACGGGTTCGAGCGGATCGTGGAGGCGTTCCTGCTGATGCTGCGCGGCGGCAACACGGGCAAGATCCTGGTCCGCGCCGCCTGACGACCCGTCGCCGTCAGGTCACGTCGTCGCCAGGCCATGTCGTCGCCAGGCTATGTCGTCGTCAGGTCAGGTCACGTCGCCGTCGCGCCAGTCGAAGACCAGTTCCCGGTCCGGATCGAGCGGCCCGGCGAGCGCGGGCCACAGGTACACGCCGCCCTCCTCCTCCGGCAGCCGTACGATCCCGTCCGGCGAGAGGGCGTGCACCTGTCCGGCCCACCGCTGCCAGCCCCGGGCGGAGTACAGCCGGGCCCCCTGCGCACTGGCGGAGAGCGCGCCGAGGTCGTACGCCCGGCCGATCACCCGCTCCAGCTCGCCCGTCACCCGCCCGCCGAGTCCGGTGCGCCGCACGTCGGCCCGTACGGCGACGGCTTCGACGTAACCGGTGCGCAGCCAGCGTCCGCGATGCCGCACGCGCCGCATCACCAGGGCCCCGTGCGCGGCGAGCCCGTCCCCGTCCTCGGCCAGCACGTGCAGCCCGCCGAGTCCGTGATCCCAGTCCTCGGCGGAGAAGCCCCCGTCGAAGGCCGCGTCCAACAGGGCGCGGACACGGCCGAGTTCGGCGGGTTCGAGGCCGGCGGTGTGAACGAGGCGCAGTCGGGTGTCCATGACCCCACTATCACCCGTCACCGGTCCGCGCCGTCAGGGGACCGGTGTGGCCGCCGGGAGTTGGCAACGGGCCGGGAGGCCTGCTCGGTGGCAGGCCTCCCGGCCCGTGTTCGAGGGGGCTGATCAGCCCATGTGCGGGTAGGCGTAGTCGGTCGGCGGGACCAGCGTCTCCTTGATGGCGCGGGTCAGGGTCCAGCGCAGCAGGTTCTGCGGGGCGCCGGCCTTGTCGTTGGTGCCGGAGGCACGGCCGCCGCCGAAGGGCTGCTGGCCGACGACGGCGCCGGTCGACTTGTCGTTGATGTAGAAGTTGCCCGCGGCGTAGCGGAGCTTCTCCATCGTGTACGCGGCCGCGGCGCGGTCGTTGGAGATGACCGAACCGGTGAGCGCGTAGTCCGACACCGACTCCATCTGGGTCAGCATCTCGTCGTACTTCTCGTCCTCGTAGACGTGCACGGCGAGGAACGGACCGAAGTACTCGGTGCGGAAGACCTCGTTCTCGGGGTCGGAGCACTCGACGACGGTCGGGCGGACGAAGTAGCCGACCGAGTCGTCGTAGCTGCCGCCCGCGACGATCGTGCAGGTCGGGTCCTCCTTGGCACGGTCGATCGCGGCCTTGTTCTTGGCGAACGAGCGGTCGTCGATCACGGCGCCGATGAAGTTCGACAGGTCGGTGACGTCACCCATGGTCAGGTAGTCGACCTCGGCGGCGAACTCCTCCTTGAAGCCGGAGTTCCAGATGGAGGCCGGGATGTACGCACGGGAGGTGGCCGAGCACTTCTGGCCCTGGTACTCGAAGGCACCGCGGGTGAGGGCGGTCTTCAGGACGGCGCGGTCGGCGCTCGGGTGGGCGACCAGGAAGTCCTTGCCGCCGGTCTCGCCGACCAGACGCGGGTAGGAGCGGTACTTCTCGATGTTGGCGCCGACCGTCTTCCACAGGTACTGGAAGGTCCTGGTCGAGCCGGTGAAGTGGATGCCGGCGAGGTCGCGGTGCTCAAGAGCCACCTTGGAGACCTCGATGCCGTCGCCGGTGACGAGGTTGATGACGCCCTTGGGCAGACCGGCCTCCTCCAGCAGCTGCATGAGCAGCACGGCGGCGTGCGTCTGCGTGGGGGACGGCTTCCAGAGCACGACGTTGCCCATCAGCGCGGGCGCGGTCGGCAGGTTGGCGGCGATCGCCGAGAAGTTGAACGGCGTGATCGCGTAGACGAAGCCCTCCAGCGGGCGGTGGTCCAGGCGGTTCCAGACGCCCGGGGAGTTCGCCGGGGGCTGCTCGGCGAGGATCTGCCGGGCGTAGTGGACGTTGAACCGCCAGAAGTCGACCAGCTCACAGGGGGAGTCGATCTCGGCCTGCTGGGCGGTCTTCGACTGACCCAGCATGGTGGAGGCGGCGATCGTCTCCCGCCACGGGCCGGCCAGCAGCTCGGCGGCGCGCAGGATGATCGCGGCACGGTCGTCGAAGGACATCGCGCGCCAGGCCGGGGCGGCGGCCAGGGCCGCGTCGATGGCATCCGTCGCGTCCTGCTGGGTGGCGTGGCGGCCGGTGCCGATGACGGACTTGTGGTTGTGCGGCTGCACGACCTCGAAGGGCTCGCCGCCGCCCATCCGCTTCTCGCCGCCGATGGTCATCGGCAGTTCGATCGGGTTCTCGGCCAGCTCCTTGAGCTTGGCCTCCAGCCGGGCGCGCTCGGGCGAGCCGGGGGCGTAGCCGTGCACCGGCTCGTTGACGGGGGTGGGGACCTGGGTCACAGCGTCCATGAGATCCTTGACTCCTTGAACTTGAGCGGGTGTTCGGGCTCAGCCCTTGCTGACCATCGACCGGACGAAGAAGCGCAGGTTCGCCGGCTTCTCGGCGAGCCTCCGCATGAAGTAGCCGTACCAGTCGGTGCCGTAGGCGGTGTAGACGCGCATGCGGTGGCCCTCGGCGGCCAGCCTCAGGTGCTCGTCACTGCGGATGCCGTACAGCATCTGGAACTCGTACTCGTCCAGCTTGCGGCCGGCCTTGTGGGCCAGCTCCTGGGCGATGGCGATCAGACGCGGGTCGTGGGACCCGATCATCGGGTACCCCTCGCCCTCCATCAGCGTCTTCAGGATACGGACGTACGCCTTGTCGATCTCGTGCTTCTGCTGGTAGGCGACCTCGGCGGGCTCCTTGTAGGCGCCCTTGACCAGGCGGACCCGGCTGCCGGAGGCGGCGAGGCGGCGGGCGTCCGCCTCGGTGCGGAAGAGGTAGGCCTGGATGACGCAGCCGGTCTGCGGGAAGTCCTTCCGCAGCTCGTCGTGGATGGCGAACATCGAATCGAGGGTGGTGTGGTCCTCGGCGTCCAGGGTCACGGTCGTACCGATGGCGGCGGCGGCCTCGACGACCGGGCGGACGTTGCCGAGCGCCAGCTCGTGGCCGCCCTCCAGCGCCTGGCCGAACATGGACAGCTTGACGGACATCTCGACCCGCTCGCCGAGCTGCAGCTCCTTGAGGTGGTCGATCAGCGCCAGGTAGGCGTCGCGGGCGTGGGTGGCCTGCTCGGGGGTGGTGATGTCCTCGCCGACGACGTCCATCGTCAGCTCCAGGCCCTTGGCCGTCAGGTCCTTGATGATCGGGACGATGTCGGCCACGGTCTCGCCGGGTATGAAGCGGTCGACGACCTGCTTGGTCACCGGGGCCGCCGAGATCAGGCGTCGCATCCGGTCGCTGCGCGACGCGGCGAGAATCACGGGACCCAGCACGGGGCACCTCCACAGACAAGCATCAAATGGGCCGTCACCCGACGTTTCGGGTACGGCACGGAGAACCACCGTGAAACCTAAGGATCTCTCCGATCGTGAGCCATCGACAGCTGTCACGCATCCGTGCCCGGGATCTCAGACAGATGTATGAAGGCGCCGGGAAATGGGGGAGAATGCCCGAGTGGCGGCGGAATACAAGGCGGACTACCAGGAGCTGGTGGACGAGATCTCGGAGCTGCTGGGCGTCCCGGCGACCCTGGAGAACCGCGACTTCGAGCTGATCGTCTTCGGCGCGTACGACAGCGACGACGAGCTGGATCCCTCGGCGCTGGACCCGGTGCGCACCCGCTCGATCCTCACCCGCCGCTCCACGGCGACGGTCCGGTCGTGGTTCGAGGGCTTCGGCATCACCCGCGCGACCGGCCCGGTGCGCATCCCGCCGAGCCCGGAGGCGGGCGTGTACCGCGGCCGGATCTGCCTTCCGGTGCGGCATCGGGGGGTCGTCCTCGGCTACGTCTGGCTGCTGGACGGCGATCCGGGGCCGACGGACGCGCAGCTGGCCGCCGCGATGCAGGTGGCCGGCCGCATCGGCGCGCTGCTCGCCGACGAGGCGGAGGCCGGGGCCGGGCTGAGCCGGGAGCTGCGGGCGGTGCTCACCGCGGAACGCGGCTGGCAGCGGGACATGGCGGTGGCCGAGCTGCGCACCGCGCTCGGCGCCCGCGCGGACGGACCCGTCACCCTGGTGTGCGTCGCCCCCTGGCCGTCCGCCGACCCGGACGACGCCCCGGCCGCCCGTACGATCCCCCACACGGCGGCGCTGTGCACCCTTCCGTGGGGGGTGTCGGGGCAGAGCCTCGCGCTGCTGATACGGCTGCGGACCACCCAGACGAGCACACCCGCGCTGGCGGCGGCCGGGCGGGTGCTGAAGGAGGCCGAGACGGCGCGCGGGGCCGGCGCCCGGGTGGCAGTGGCGGCCGCCGGGGTCGGCGAGCCCCGCGTCGGTCTCACCGACCTGGGGACGGTGTGGCAGGAGGCCGCCGCGGCGGCGCGCGCCGCGCTGGCCGAGCCGCGCTTCGGGCCCGTCGCCCAGTGGGCGCGCATCGGGCCGTACCGGCTGCTGACCGCGCTGCCGCCCGAGGCCGCGCACGATCCCGTGATCGGCCCGCTCCTCTCCCCCGCCCACCGGGAGCTCGCCCGCACCGCGGAGGTCTATCTCGACCGCGCGGGCCAGGCCGGCCGCACGGCCGCCGAACTGGGCATCCACCGGCAGACCCTGTACTACCGCCTGTCCCGGGTCGAGCAGCTGACCGGCCTGGACCTGGACGACGGCGAGGACCGCCTCCTCCTGCACATGGCCCTGAAGCGGGCCCGACTGTGACCGGCCGGGGCAGCACGGACGGCCGGCAGGCCTGACCAGGGCGCCCAGGAGGGGTCGTGGCGGTGCGGTCGGTGGGCGGTCAGGCCGCCGGACGGCAACGTCATCCCCTCCGGCCGGACGTGCCAGAGGCCGCAAGACCGGCCAAGGCACTGGGAAGGCCGTGGCGGCCCGGCCACGGTCGGGCCGGCTGACGGCAACGTCACCCCCTCCCGCCGGACGTACCAGAGGCCGCCCGCAACACCGGCCAAGGCGCCGGGAAGGGCATGGCCGCGCCGGGACGGTCGGACCGCCCGACGGCAACGTCACCCCCTCCCGCCGGACGCGCCAAAAGCCGCCCGGAAGACCCGCCAAAGCACCGGAAAAGCCGTGCCAGCCCGACGACGGTCGGGCCCCGCCCGACGGCAACGTCACCCCCTCCCCCGGACGTACCAGAGGCCGCCGGGAAGACCCGCCAAGGCGCCGGGGAGGGCATGGCCGGCTGACGGCAACGCCACCCCCTCCCACCGGACGCGCCAGACGCGGCCCGGAAAACCCGCCAAGGCGCCGGGGAGGAGCATTGGCGGCCGTGGACGGTCGGGCCGACGGAAGGGGATGTCGTCCCGTCCGGCCAGGGCGTCAGGGGCGGCCGGTAAGACTGGCCAGGGCGTCGGGGAGGGGCGTGGCGGCCTGTGGGCGGTCGGGCCAGCGGACCGCGATGTGCCCGTCCGGCCGGACGAGCAGGGCGCCGCGCGGGCCGAGGCCGTACGGCTCGGTGTGCTCGCGGGACAGTGGCTCGACGCGCAGCGGGACGGACCCGGCCGTGCCCTGCGCCCACGCGGCGGGGTCCGGGGTGAGCAGGGTGAACCACGCGCCGACGGTGTCCAGCGTGGAACGGTCGTCGCCGAGCCGGAGGTGCGGCAGGCGCCGCCCCGGCTCCGCGGTGGGCACGTAGTCCGTGCCGGGGCCGGCGTCCGTGGCGGGGGCGGCGGGCTCGGTGGGCGGCTGGTCGGTGGGGAGGACGGCGGCGGAGCGGTAGGTGACGCCGAGCACCAGGCCCAGTTGGGCGAAGTACCGGTCCGCCCACGGGGTTTCCACCGGGTCCGGCACCGCTTCCCCGGCCCGCAGCTGTGCGAGCCGGCGGTGCTGCACCGCGCGCAGGAGCTGGGCGTTGGCCACCGCCTGGCGGAGCGTCTCGTGGGCGACGGGATGCCGTTCCGGCTCGTAGGTGTCCAGCAGCCCCGGCCCGGCCCAGCCCTGGAGCACGCCCGCCAGTTTCCAGCACAGGTTGTGCACGTCGGCCACGCCGGCGTTCATGCCCAGACCGCCGATGACCGGGACCGCGTGTGCGGCATCGCCGGCCAGCAGGACCCGGCCGTGCAGGAGCCGCTCGGCGACGAACGCCTCCATCACCCAGTGCTGGACCCGCAGCACCTGCGGCAGGACGTCGACGCCGGGGCCGAGGGCGCGCGCCACGAGGCCGGCCCAGTCGGTGCCCCCGGCGCCGTCGGGCGTGGGGCCGAACCAGGCCCAGCCTCCTTCGGGGTAGAGCGGCATGAAGGAGCCGTGTGCGGTGAAGTAGACCCCGGCGGGCTGCCGGGCGCACCAGCGGTCCAGATCGGCGTCGAACACCACGGTGGTGGCGTCCCCGAGCGCGCCCGGGCCGGCGGTGCCGATGCCCAGCAGCCGCCGGACGGTGGAGTGCGCGCCGTCGGCGGCGAGGACGTACCGGACGCGGATCCGCCTCTCGGCGCCGGTGCGGTGGTCGGCGAGCCGCGCGACGACGGCGTCGTCCTCCTCGGTCAGGCCGACGAGTCCGGTCCCGAACCGCACCGGCGTGTCCGCCGCGCCGAGCAGGACGGGTTCCAGCCGGTCCTGCGAGGTGACCACGCCGGTCACGGGGCTCTCCGGCACCGGTGCGTGTACCGCGGCCATCGCCGCCGTGGCGAAGTCGCGGCCGCTCAGGGTGTCACGGAAGCGGACCTGGCCGTAGCGCGGCGCGAACGCCCCGGCGGTGATCCGGTCGGCGAGCCCCAGCCCACGGAAGATCTCCATCGAGCGCACGTTGACCAGCCGGGACCGGGGGAACGGTGACAGCTCGCCATGTCGCTCGACCAGCAGCGTCCGTACGCCCCAGCGTGCCAGCAGCGCGCGGGCGGTGAGCCCGACCGGGCCGGCCCCGACGATCAGCACCGCCGTCCCGGTGTCCGCTACGGGCATCTCGGCCAGGGTTCCAGGCGATGAGGGCACATGGGGCCAATCTCCCGCACCCGACGGCCGCCCGCAATCCGCGCACCGGCATGTTCAGCGCGTAACGGCGCGTACGCACCTCAACGGCTCAGCGGCACTGTCCGGACCGGGGCCCGCCCATGGTGTTGCCGCTCTGCCCCGGCTGCGGGACGGCCAGATCCCTGCCGATCCGGCCCCTTCGGCGCTTCGGACGGAGCGCACGGACAACGGCGGCGGAGGTCCGCGGCGCTTGCTCCAGGACTGGGAAGTCGCTGAAGACGGTCAGCCCTTGCCGACCCCGTCGATCACCCGGCGCAGCCCCGCCGTCAGTTGCTCGGCGGTGGTGGCCGAGTCCGGGTCGAAGAGCCACTGGACCATGAGGCCGTTGAGCAGCGTCTGGTAGAGGCGTCCCTCGGTATCGGCCGCCTCCGGGTCGAGCTGGGCCTCCGGGACACCGCTGAACATGGCGGCGAGCCCCGCGCGGCCTTCCTTCTGCGCCTCGGCCAGGAGCTTGCGCACCTGCTCCAGCCGCTCGTCCTGGAACATGAGCTCGAAGCTGAGCAGCCAGATCGCCCGGGAGTCGGGCACCGTGCGGATGATGCTCGTCCACACCTCCTGGAAGCGCTCCAGCGACCCGGGGGGCTGCGTCACCGCCCCGCCGAGCCCGGGGTCGAACCGCTCCCCCACCCCCTCGATCAGCGCGATGTAGGCCTGCACCAGCAACTCGGCCTTCGACCCGTAGTGGTAGCCGATCGACGCCAGGTTGGTGCCCGACTCCTTGACGATGTCCCGCGCGGTGGTGCGCAGGAACCCCTTCTCCAGCAGGCAGCGCTTGGCGCCTTCGAGCAGATCCTCACGGTGTCCCATGCGCCCCACCCTACCGCCGATCCATACGAACGTCCTAGACGGATGACTTATACATTCGTTCTAGACAAGCGTTTAAGACGCCCGTACAGTCATCGGCATGACGAACTCGACGAGCACCAACTCCCTTGCCGGGCGCGCCGGTCGCCGCGAATGGACCGCGCTCGCGGTGCTGATGCTTCCGCTGCTGCTGGTCTCCATGGACGTCTCGGTCCTCTACTTCGCCATTCCGGCGATCAGCGCGGACCTCGCCCCGAGCGGCACCCAGCAGCTGTGGATCTTCGACATCTACGCCTTCGTCCTGGCCGGCCTGCTGATGACGATGGGTTCGCTGGGCGACCGCATCGGCCGCCGCAGGCTTCTCCTGACCGGCGCCGCGGCCTTCGGGGCCGCGTCCCTGGTGGCGGCCTACGCGAACAGCGCCGAGACCCTGATCGCGGCCCGCGCGGTCCTCGGTGTCGGCGGGGCGACCCTGATGCCCTCGACGATGGCGCTGGTCCGCACGATGTTCACCGACCCCGGGCAGCGGGCGAAGGCGATCGGCATCTGGTCCGGCGTGATGACCGGCGGCATCGCACTGGGCTCCGTGCTGAGCGGTGTGCTGGTCCAGTACTTCTGGTGGGGCTCGGTCTTCCTGGTCAACCTGCCCGCGATGGCGCTGCTGCTGGTCCTCGGTCCGGTCCTGCTCCCCGAGTCGAGGAACCCGGAGCCCGGCCGCTTCGACTTCGTGAGCGTGCCGCTGTCGCTGGCGGCGGTGCTCCCGGTGATCTACGGCCTCAAGGAGATCCCGTCCGAGGGCTGGCACCCGCTGTACGTCGTCTCGGTCACCGCCGGCCTGCTCTTCGCCGCCCTCTTCGTCCACCGCCAGCGGACGGCCGCCTCACCGATGATCTCGCCGGCCCTGTTCCGCGGCCGGGGCTTCGCCCCCGCGGTGGTCCTGAACCTCGTCTCCGCGTTCGCGATGATGGGTTCGGCCTTCTTCACCACGCAGTACCTGCAGTCGGTGCTCGGCAAGAGCGCGATGGAGGCGGCCCTGTGGGCGCTGCTGCCCTCGGTGCCGATCGGCATGGCGGCCCCGATCGCGACCGCCCTCGTCCAGAAGGGCGTCAACCGCGCCTACGTGGTCACCTCGGGCTTCGTGATCGCCGCGGTGGGCTACGGCATGCTGGCCCTGGCCGGCACGGACTCCCTCTGGCTCGTCCTCGCCGCCTGCGGCGTCCTGGCCTCCGGCATCGTCATGGTGATGTCGCAGATGACCGACCTGGCCATGGGCGCGGCCCCGGTGGAGAAGGCGGGCGCCGCCTCCTCCCTGCTGGAGACCGGCCAGGAGTTCGGCGGCGCGCTGGGCATGGCGGTCCTCGGCTCCATCGGTACGGCGGTCTACCGCCACGAGATGCCGTCCTCGGCGCCGGCCGAGGCCCACGAGACCCTGGGCGGCGCGCTCGCGGTCGCCGGCCGGCTGCCGGGGCGCACGGGTGACGCCCTGGCGACGGCGGCCCGGGAGGCGTTCACCACGGGCATGCACGGCGCCGCCCTCGCGGGCACGGCGGTCCTGGTCCTCGCGGCGATCGCGGCGGCGACGACCCTGCGCCGGATCCACGTGCGGGAGACGCCGGCGGCGGATGCCGAGGAGGCTGTGGTCTGAGGTTCCGCACGGCACGGAAAAGCGCCGGACGGGCTGACATCGGTCAGCCCGTCCGGCGCTTTTCGTGCGAGGGTCTCAGACCAGGTTCACCGAGCGGGCGGACGTCGCGCCGATCTCGGCGGCCACCTCGGCCAGCACACCGGCGGTGACCGTGTCGTCGACGGTGAGCACGGCCAGCGCCTCACCGCCCACCGCCGCGCGGGCGACCTGCATGCCGGCGATGTTGATGCCCGCCTCGCCGAGGATGCGGCCCACGGTGCCGACGACACCGGGGCGGTCCTCGTAGCGCAGCACGACCATGTGGTCGGCGAGCGCGAGGTCGACGTCGTAGTCGCCGACCGCGACGATCTTCTGGACGTGCTTCGGGCCGGCCAGCGTGCCGGAGACCGACACCTCCTCGCCGTCCGCGAGCGTGCCGCGCACGGTGACGACGTTGCGGTGCTCGGCCGACTCGGAGCTGGTGGTCAGCCGGACCTCGACACCGCGCTCCTGCGCGAACAGCGGCGCGTTGACGTACGACACCGTCTCGTCGACGACGTCCTCGAAGACGCCCTTGAGCGCGGACAGCTCCAGCACCTTCACGTCGTGCTGGGTGATCTCGCCGTAGACCTCGACGTCGAGGCGGACCGCGACCTCACCGGCGAGTGCGGTGAAGATCCGGCCGAGGCGCTCGGCGAGCGGCAGACCCGGCTTGACGTCCTCGGCGATGACACCGCCCTGCACGTTCACCGCGTCCGGCACCAGCTCACCGGCGAGCGCGAGGCGCACCGACTTGGCGACGGCGATGCCGGCCTTCTCCTGGGCCTCGTCGGTGGAGGCGCCGAGGTGCGGGGTGCAGACGACCTGGTCCAGCTCGAACAGCGGCGAGTCGGTGCACGGCTCCTTGGCGTACACGTCGAGGCCGGCGCCGGCGACCCGGCCCTCCTTCAGCGCCGCGTACAGCGCCGCCTCGTCCACGATGCCGCCGCGCGCGGCGTTGACGACGCGCACGCTCGGCTTGACCTTGCGCAGCGCCTCGTCGCCGATGAGGCCGAGGGTCTCGGGGGTCTTGGGCAGGTGGACGGTGATGAAGTCGGAGACCTCCAGCAGCTCGTCCAGGGACAGCACCTTCACGCCCATCTGCGCGGCCCGGGCGGGCTGCACGTAGGGGTCGTAGGCGACGACCTTCATGCCGAAGGCGGACATGCGCTGGGCGACCAGGGCGCCGATGCGGCCGAGGCCGACGACGCCGAGGGTCTTCTCGGCCAGCTCGACACCGGTGTACTTGCTGCGCTTCCACTCGCCGTTCTTCAGCGCGGTGTTGGCCTGCGGGATGTTGCGGGCGCTGGCGAGGATCAGACCGCAGGCCAGCTCGGCGGCGGTCACGATGTTGGAAGTGGGGGCGTTGACGACCATCACGCCGGCCTTGGTGGCGGCGGAGACGTCGACGTTGTCCAGGCCGACACCGGCGCGCGCGACGACCTTGAGCTTCTTCGCCGCGGCGATGGCCTCGGCGTCGACCTTCGTGGCGGAACGGATCAGGATCGCGTCGACGTCGGCGATGGCGGGGAGCAGCTCGGCGCGGTCGGCTCCGTTGCAGTGCCGGATCTCGAAGTCCGGCCCAAGCGCGTCGACGGTGGCGGGCGACAGCTCTTCAGCGATGAGTACCGTGGCTTTTTGACTGGGGTACGAGCTCACGTGAGTCCTCACAAGTCCAATGCGGACGGCCGTCCCGACGGCCGCTGGCGGTGGAGGGGGCTAGCCGCGGAAGACGCACGACGCTGTGGGCCTGACGCGTATGTTGTGCAGCAGTGTAGTGGCGCGGCGGTCGTCGTTTTGCGCCACCGCGGAAGTATCACCCGGACGGGAATCTACATTTTGTAGCCCTGCCGCCGGTTGTGGAACAGGGGGCCGGAGCAGCTGCCCCGACCCCCTGCCGTGAGGCTTACGCCTCCTCGTTCACCCAGCTCATCAGCTTGCGCAGCTGCTTGCCGGTGGTCTCCAGCAGGTGCTCGGAGTCCTGCTGCT